>CAYNOM010001158.1:0-2171 GCA_964398415.1 uncultured Polyangiales bacterium
GTAAAGAGCGCGCGCGGCATCGCGCTCGGCGAGGCGCAGCTCACCTCGCGGGGCCTCGAGCACGATCGACGCTTCATGGTCGTCGACGAGCAGGGCGTGATGATCACCCAGCGCGAGATCCCGCGTCTCGCGCGCATCATGCCGGTCATCGCGGGCGCGACACTCGAGCTGTTCTTCGACGTCAAAGCCAGCGTCGAGGTGCCGCTCAGACCGAGCACAGGCGAGCTGCGAAAGGTCAGGGTGTGGGACGACGCGGTCGACGCCCTCGACCTCGGCGACGAGGCGCGCGACTTTCTCTCCCGTGCGCTCGGCGTCTCGGCTTCGCTCGTGTACATGCCCGAGACGAGCGTGAGGTCCGTCGACCCGAGCTACGCCGAGGCCACGGACCAGGTGAGCTTCGCAGACGGCTTTCCGTACCTGCTCGCGAGCGAATCGTCTTTGGCTGACGTCTCGCTCCGCGCCGGAGTCGAGCTGCCCATGTCGCGCTTTCGCCCCAACCTCGTGATCACGGGCGCGCCTGCCTTCGCGGAAGACGACTTTCAGCGCCTGCGCATCGGCAGCGTCGCCTTCGACGTGAAAAAGCCGTGCACGCGCTGCGTGATCACCACCACCGACCAGGACACCGGCGCGCGCATGGGCAAAGAGCCCCTCGAAACCCTGGCCCAGTATCGCCGCTGGCGGGGACGTCCGATCTTTGGGCAGAACCTGATCGCCCGCAGCGAGGGCCGCCTGCGCGTCGGCGATGCGGTCGTGGTTGATCCCCTGACGACCCTGGGATAGAACGCGTTTCATGTCATCATCCGAGCTGGTTTCGGGCCGTGCCTGGGCAGAGGTGCACCTTACGGTGTCGGCGGCGCGTGTTTGGCAGGTGGTAGGCTCGTTTGCAGACGCCGCGTGGATCCCGGGCACCGCACGCTGTGAGCTCGAGGATCGCGAAGTTTACGGGACGCGTCGCATCACAACCGAGGACGGCGTCGTGATCCGAGAGCGGCTGCTCTCCCATGACGCCACCGCGCGAACCTTCACCTACACGATCGTCGAGGCCCCGATGCCGCTCGAGGACTACGAAAGCCGCGTGCAGGTGGACGACGACGGCGAGGGCTCGCGCGTGCGCTGGAGCGCCACCTGGCAGGCCCCCGCAGACGCGGCAGGCAGCATCGAACAGGGCCTCGGCGCCTTGTTTCGTGCCGCCTTGGACGGACTGAAATCGCGGCTCGACTGACGCGTCGTGGTAGATCCGCGATCCATGGACCCTACCGACTTCGTGACGAGCGCCTCGAGCCTGTTCGATCGCTTTCGCGGCTACCTGTCGCTGCGCAGTGATGCGGAGGCGCTCGTGCGCCTCGTCGCCATCGAGTGCCGCCGAAATCTCGCGCTGCTCTCGGCGCTACGCCTCGACAGCCTCGAAGAGCAAAACGATCCCGATTTTCTCGCCGTGGCCGACCTGCTCGAGACCGAGGCGCTCGAGTCGCTCTTCGCCATCGGCCCCAAGGAGTCGAAGGCGCGCGAGTTGCTTGCGCAGCGCGCCAACGAGATACCGCCGAACGGCGCCGAAGAGGCACTGCCCGCCGAGCTCTTGCTGCGCATCTACGTGCGCATGACCGCGATGCAGAAGCTGAGACGCCTTTCACGCGCGGGCCAGGGCTTGCGTGAGATCCGCTGGCGCACGCGTCTTGCGAACGTCGAACGCGACCTGCGTGAAGCGGCGCAAACCCTCGACCGGGTGCTGAGCGAGCGCAAGTAGCTCTCAGACATCGCCCACCGCGCGCCGTCGCGGACCGAGCAGCGCTGCCACGCGCTTGAGCAGATCGGCGCGCCGGTAGGGCTTTTGCAGAAAGCCATCTGCCCCTGCCACCTCGGCCTCGCCTGGGCTGTAGCCCGAGGCGATGAGCACGGGCAGGCTTGGCGCGAGCCGACGCAGCTCGCGCAGCGTCTCCGCCCCGCCCATCACAGGCATGATCATGTCGAGCAGCACCAGGTCGAACGAAGCGCCTCCGCGCACCAGCTCGAGCGCTGCACGACCATCTGCCGCGCTGGACACCCGATATCCAGCCTCCTCGAGACACAACGTCGCCGTGTTGCGTACCGCCTGCTCGTCGTCGACGACGAGCACGTGGCCGCTGCCCCGCGCGGCCAGCTGCGCCGCTTCTTCGAGCTGCGCGCGCTCGGTT
>CAYNOM010001159.1:0-2170 GCA_964398415.1 uncultured Polyangiales bacterium
AGCATGTGATCGCGATGGATCAGCGCACGACGCGGCTGTCCGCGCGTGTCGGCCGCCCCGCGCAGCGTGAGCGTGTCGTTCTTCCAGTCGATGAGCTGCACGGCGTTTTTCTGGGTGCCGTAACACTCGACGGGCGAGTCATTCGCCTCCCAGCCACTGAACGGCACGAGGATGAGCTCGAGCTCTTCGAGCAGACGGATCGCCTTCTGGATGCGATCTTGATCTTCGGGAAGCTGAGCCCAGTCGCCGCCAAAGTTGACGCGCGCAAGCTGCTTGGGGCTTGCAAGATCGGACACGTCGAAGATCGACAGGTGTAGCGATCCATCGGAATTGCCCTGATCGTAGCCGAGGCCTACCACGCGCTCTCCCCGCGGCTCCATGTGATAGACAAACCCCGGGATCACGAGCTCGCCCACCTGCTTGGGCGCGGCAGGATCACTCAGGTCGAGCGTGAACAACGGGTCGGTTTGCAGAAAGGTGATCGCGTAGCCACGCGGACCATCGAAGCGCACGGCCCGCAGCGACTCGCCCGGCGGGATCGACAGCTCGAGGCGCGCAAGGGGCGTGATCTCCTCGGAAGACACGACCTCGAAGGTCTGCAGCGTCGGCGGGAAATTGGGCCGAAACGTGCTCGGCTGGCTCACCACACGCAACACGCCCTCGAACTCGTCCATCTGAAAGCGGCTCGTGATCTCGCCCGCCGCTTCGATGGTGGTGCCGAGCACCATGTCGCCCATGGGATTGCTGATGTCGACCACCTGAATCGTCGACGCGTTCAGGTCGCTCTCGCCGTCGTACTCGCGCCCTGCCACGTACATGCGCTCGGGGGTGACCGTGATGCTGCGCGGCCCGTAGCCCCAGACGTCGTTCACGTCCGCAAACGAGAGCTGATCCACCTGCCTCAGCGCCACCGGATTCGAGATGTCGAACGAGCCCACCGTCGTGCGCGGCTTGTTCTGCTCACAGCCCCAGCAGAAGCCGTCCTCGTGGGCCACGAGGTAGAGCACGTCACCCACGATGCGTGAGTCGGAGACGGCACCCGGAATGCTGAAAGAGCCCCGCTCCACGATGGCCGCCGGATTCGACACGTCGAGCGCCACCACCTGACTCGAGCTGCCCCAGTCCCAGGCCGTGCCGTCGTCGGTTTCACGCGCCTCCCAGTGTCCGTAGTCGGAGTACAACACGAGCAGGACAGCGCCCCGGCGGTACATCTCGAAGGGCACACCCGCCCGCGCGAAACGTCCGAGGGTGCGCAGGGCGGCCGGATCGGTGGCATCGATGATGCTCAGGCCACCGTAGCGAGACAGCGCGTAGAGGCGGTCGCCATCGAGCTGGATGATGTCCGCCTCCTCGAGCGCCCGCTGGGGATCGTCGGAGGGGGCCTCGCCATCGCCTCCGTTGCCACTGCCCCCACCGTCCTCGGAGCCGTCACGGCCCGTCGTACCCGGGAGGTAGGTCTCGAAATCGCCCCGCGGCGTGCTCTCGCTGCACGAGCCGAGCACGGCCGAAAGAACCAAAAGGCCCAGTGCCAGTCGCATGCGTTCCATGTTCGCCCCAGTAAGCCGTCGCAGCGCGAGTGGGCGGCTTCGTGTGGAGAGAGTGCAACACGGGTGCCATGAAGCAAAGGGCACGAAACACGTGTTGTTTCAACTCCGCCAACGCGCAGTCCTCAGACGTGTGCGTCGTCTTATGCATAAGAGCCGCACCCATGGCGCAGCTCGGCACACCGTCACGGCAGCTCGACGAGCACCGGGGTCTGCGCCTGATAGCTGGCCTTGATCGCCCCAAAGTCGAAGCTGCCCTGGGCGAGACCTCCGAGGAAGATCCGCCCGCCCACCGCCGAGAAGCCGCTCGCCACGAAGCTGCGTGCGGACGCGCCGAGCGTACCCTGCCCCCCGAGCTGGGTGCGGTAGAGGGTCTCGTCCGCGCCGATTTCGAGCACGGTGGTCACTTGAGGCTGCGTGGCATGGGCGAGCAACAAGCTTCCATCGGCGCGCAGCAGGCTGCCCACGGCGACGGGACTCGCCCAGCTCGTGAGGCCACCGACCGCGCTGAAGTGGCGGCCGTCGAGCTGGCCAAGCTCGAGAGCGTCCCCGCCCTCGGTCGCGTACACCGCGAGCCCCAGCCCATCTTCGACCGCGCTGCTCCCGTCCCAGGCCTGCCCCTGCCG
>CAYNOM010001160.1:0-2167 GCA_964398415.1 uncultured Polyangiales bacterium
GATCACCGGGCAAAATCTTGATGTAGTACTGACGCATGCGTCCACTGATGGTCGCGAGCACTCCCAGCCCATTGTCGGCCTTTACCCGAAACATCGCGTTCGGAAGCGCCTCCTGAACGACACCATCGAATTCGAGCTTGTCGCCCTTCGGTTCCTTCGGAGGTTTCGATTGGTTCGATCGTCTCATGAGCCTTCCGGATGCGCGACGCCTAGAGCCCCGAGCACTCTCGACGTCACCTCTGCGGGTGAACCGACTCCGTCGATGCGCCGCAAAAGCCCTTTTTCCTGGTAATACGGCAAAAGTGCAGCCGTCATCGTCTCGTAAGCATCGAGACGCTTGCCAACTGCCTCCGGCCGATCATCCGCCCGGTGCTCGAGTTCTGCATCCGGGGGCGGCGGACTATAGACGAGATGGTAAATCTGTCCAGATCTTTTATCAGTTCGACGGTGGATCAGCCGTTCCTCCAGCGAAGACCGCGGTACATCGAGCTGCAACACCGCGTCGATCTTGAGCGTACGTGCAGCAAGCAAACGCTCGAGCGCCTCGGCCTGAGGCACCGTCCGCGGGAACCCGTCGAGCAAGAAGCCATTCTTGCAGTCGTCCGCATCGATCCGCTGGTCGATCAGCCCAATCATCGCCTCGTCCGGCACCAAGCCGCCCGCATCCATGATCGCCCGATACTGCGGATCGAGCGTTCCCGACGCCTTGGCCGCCCGAAGCATGTCCCCCGTCGAAATCTGCGGGATCTCAAGCTTCTTGCACAGGATCTGAGCCTGCGTCCCTTTGCCCGATCCAGGCGGGCCCACCAACACCACAATCATACCGAAACCTTCCCCCTCACCCTTCCGGCAATCGACGCGCCCGAAGCCGCCCTGCTCCAGGACCGGTAAGACCTTCATAACTGCGCGTGATGAGCTGTGCCTCGATCTGATTGACCGTATCGAGCGCCACGCCGACCACGATCATCAGCGAAGTGCCACCAAACGTGATCGGCACCCGCAACATATCCCCCACGACCGAGGGCAACACACACACCGTCGTCACGTACAGCGCCCCGCCAAACGTGATCCGACTCATCACTGCCTGGATGTAATCCGCCGTCTGCTTGCCAGGACGAATCCCAGGGATGTTCGCCTGCTGCTTCTTCAAGTTCTCTGCCACGTCCACCGGCTGAAACGTGACACTCGTGTAGAAGTAGCAGAAGAAGATGATCAGCAGCGCATAGCCCGTGTTGAACACCCAACCACCACGGTTGATGATCGACTGAAGCGCCTCGGCCCCAGGGATGTTCATGTTCGCCAACGTCTGTGGGAACATCAGCAGCGACGAAGCGAAGATGGGCGGGATCGTGCCCGCGGTGTTCACCTTCAGCGGCAAGTGCGCGTTCTGCGCACCATATACCCGCCGACCCACCTGCCGGCGCGAATACACGATCGGAATTTGCCGACGACCGTTCTCGAAGAACGCAATCACCGCAATCGCCGCCACCACGAAGACCAACACCGCCGCAATCGTCAGCGGCTGGATGTTGCCCGCGTTCTGGGCCAAGTAGCCACCCACCCAGCCCGGAACACCCGTCACGATGCTGGCGAAGATCAGCAGCGAAATCCCGTTCGAGACGCCTCGCTCCGTGATCTGCTCGCCAATCCACATCAGCAACGCCGTTCCCGTGGTCAGCGTGATCATCGTCAGCAACGTGAACCCAATGCCCGGATGCGTCACCACACCCGCGCCCTGGTCACTCGACGAAATCGTCTCCAACCACTGCGAAATCGCGTAGGACTGGAACAGGGACAGGCCGATCGTACCGTACCGCGTGTACTGGTCGATCTTGCGCCGCCCCTGCTCCCCTTCCTTACGAAGCTCGTCGATGGGCTTGTACACCATGCCCATGAGCTGCATGATGATCGACGCCGAAATGTACGGCATGATGCCCAAGGCGAAGATCGAAAGCTGCTCGAGCGCACCGCCTGAAAACATGTTGAAGAAGCCGAGCAGGCTGCCCGACTGCTTCGCCATGAATCGCCCCATTTCCCGGCGATCAACGCCCGGAACGGTGACGAATACACCAATACGGTAAACGGCCAGCATCACGAGGGTGAAGATCACCCTGCGCCGGAGCTCCGGCACCTTGTGAAAGTTCGCTATTCCCGCGAGTGTGGCCAT
>CAYNOM010001161.1:0-2163 GCA_964398415.1 uncultured Polyangiales bacterium
GACTCACGCTCCCCTTGGAGTCGAGCTCGACGTCGACCAGCACCTCGCCACCGCTGTCGAACGCTCGAAGGGCCGCTGCGGTGAAGACGGCTCGATCGAGCCGGAGACGCGTGGCAAACAGGTCTCGCTCGGGACCAACCAGGGCGCGGAAGCGGGCGGAGCTCTCGATCAGCACCGACGCCACGGGCTCCATCCGACAACGGGCGATCGCCGCCGGGATCCGCTCAAGATAGGAGTACTCAGACACGCTCACCCTGCCGATGATGCCGGATGTGGCACTGCGGGTCCACTCCACGTGACAGCGTCGGGCTATCGTCATGCTAACGATGGGAACGGCAGCGCCGTGCCTACCCGCGCGTACGCGAGGGCCGCGCGGCGAACCCGAGGAGGAAGAAGAACATGCGTCTCGCAGTCCCATTCTTGGTGATCCTATTGTCCGGCTGCGCGACGGGGCGCACCGTGCTCGATGTCAATGCGCCCACGGCCGAAGCTCTCGGCGAGCAAGCCGTCGCCTTCAAGGTCGTGAGCATCGACGATGCGCGGACCTTTGAGCTGAAGCCCCGACAGGCAAACATCCCGTCTCTGCGCGATGGCGACATCGGCAACGCGGCGACCAAAGCGCGGGCGATCGGGCGCAAGCGTGGCCCCTTTGGCGGTGCGCGCGGAGACTACGTCGTTCCGGAATCGAGCTCCGTCGCGAAGCTCGTCCAAGAGAGCGTGGCCACGGCCCTTGTGCGCGCAGGCGGTGTGTTGGTCAAAGATGGGGATCCACGCTTTGCCGCCGCCATCCCGCTGCAACTGCGCATCGACCGCTTCTGGAGCTGGCTGCGACCAGGCGCGTGGGCCGTCCAAGCGGAATTCGATGTCCAGGTGATGGTGAGCGCTCCGCTCGCGGGCCTCGAATCCGGCAAGGCCGTGGCAGGCCACGCCGAGCTGCGCAAGGGAGCCATGACCGACGCGCGCTGGCGGACCGTGGTCGAGAGCGGCCTTTCGCAGTTCACCGACGAGCTCGCGAAGGCCATGGCCCCGATCATCGCGGCGGCCGACGTAGCGACCAGCGCGTCGGGGACGTAGCGAGCGGCGTCGCAGGCACGGATCTCGCGTTTGTGAGTTCGCCAGGTCACGACGCGGGGAACGAGGGCCAATAAGGCGCTTGTTCCCCGCGTACCGTTGCTGTGTTGCAGTTTAGGGGTTCCTACCTGGGATGATCCCACGCCCCTCGATGACACGGCCGGGATCTTCTTCATCCAGAACGCCGGCCAGAGACTCTCGCACAGAACTGTCCCACTCATGCCCGTAGGCCGCGCGTACGTCGTGCATCACTTTGTAGCGGTTGAAGTCGACGGCGGCGCGGCACAAGCGCCTAAACGAACGAACCCGTCGTTCTGGGTCGAGGTGGAGGTACATCCCTCGATACAAGGTCCCCAAAGGGTCGACGTCATCGTACAAGGCCGCCTTCCCAGCAAACTCACACATGACCGACGCGGTCTCCACCTTGTCGAAGAGCGACGAGGCGCTCACTCCATTCGCGAACACGTTTTCCCCGATCGCGGCCATCAACTTGACGTCGTCGTGGGATATGTCGCCCAGCGAGTCAAAGTGCCGTTGCCACATCTCCGCCCACGCCGGACTGTTCGACTCCTTCATCTGGGCGATGTGAAGATCTCGGTTGAGGATCGGCAACCCATGGAACCTGAACGCTTTCAGTCCTGCTTCGATTGCCTGGTCAGCGGTCTGGAATCGACGATCAGGGTCATAGGCGATCATACTATCGCAGAGCTTCCTCCACGGTTCTGGCAGATCTGTCGTGTTCACATAAAGCGGATCACGCCCAAGTAGAGCTCCCGCAAAGGTCTTCCCCATCGACCAGACGTCGGCGCGGTGGTCTGCAGTCGCGCTGCCTTCGCGACTGATCTCGGGCGCGATGCAACCCCGAGTACCGATGACCATTCTCGACTCGGTCAACGTACGCGTACCCCTCCGCATCTCCTTCGCGAGTCCAAAGTCGATAACCTTCAATTGTCCGCTCGGATTCACGAGGACATTCGATGGCGACAGATCGCGATGGACGATCCCTTGTCCATCGATGCCGCGGAAGGCCCTCAAGGCGTACATGGCTTGCAGAAAGAGTGATGGCGCAGCAGTACACCCCGGTCCCTGCAG
>CAYNOM010001162.1:0-2161 GCA_964398415.1 uncultured Polyangiales bacterium
TCGGCCACGCGGAGGCGATCCTCAACGAGGATCACTACGGCCTGAGCAAGGTGAAGGAGCGCATCCTCGAGTACCTCGCGGTGCAGGCGCTCGTGAAGAAGCTCAAAGGCCCCGTGCTGTGCCTCGTGGGTCCGCCCGGCGTGGGCAAGACCTCGCTCGCGCGCAGCATCGCCCGCTCCACGGGGCGCAAGTTCGTGCGCCTGTCGCTCGGCGGCGTGCGCGACGAAGCCGAAATCCGCGGCCATCGGCGCACGTACATCGGCGCGCTGCCCGGGCGCATCATCCAATCGCTGCGCAAGGCCGGCTCCAACAACCCGGTGTTCTTGCTCGACGAGATCGACAAGATGTCGAGCGACTTCCGCGGCGATCCGGCGGCGGCGTTGCTCGAGGTGCTCGATCCAGAGCAGAACCACTCCTTCAACGATCACTACCTCGACCTCGACTACGACCTGTCCGACGTCATGTTCGTGACGACCGCGAACTCCCTGTCAGGCATCCCGCTGCCACTACGCGACCGCATGGAGATCATCCAGCTCAGCGGCTACACGGAGTTCGAGAAGCTGAACATCGCGGTGAAGTACCTCGTGCCACGCCAGCTCGAGGAGGCGGGGCTCAAGGACGTCGACGTCGAGATCACCGAGAACGCGATCCGCACGGTGGTGCATCACTACACGCAGGAGAGCGGCGTTCGAAACCTCGAGCGCGAGATTGGCAGCGTGTGTCGCAAGATCGCGCGCGACGTGGTGAAGGCGGGCGAGGCCGGCAAGACCGAGAAGCACCGCGTCATCTCGAAGACGATCCCAAAGTACTTGGGCGTCCCCAAATTCACCTCGAATCGCGCGGGCGAAAAGGACGAAATCGGGCTCACCAACGGTCTTGCGTACATGACCTATGGTGGCGCCATCCTCGAGTGCGAGGTGAGCGTGGTGCCTGGCAAGGGCAAGCTCGTGATCACAGGCTTGCTCGAGAAGGGCATGCAGGAGTCCGCCCAGGCGGCGATGAGCTACATCCGTGCGCGCCACAAGCTGCTCGGCCTCGACGAAGACTTTTATCAGAAGGTCGACATCCACATTCACTTCCCCGAGTTCGTGCCGAAGGACGGCCCGAGCGCCGGCATCACGATGGCCACCAGCATCGCGAGCGCGCTCATGCGCATCCCGGTCAAAAAGAACGTGGCCATGACGGGCGAGATCACCCTGCGCGGTCGCGTGAAGCCCATCGGGGGCCTGAAAGAGAAGATGCTCGGCGCACACCGCGCGGGCATCGACACCGTGTTGATTCCCAAGGAAAACCGCAAAGACCTGCGCGACATCCCGCGTCGCGTGCTCAAGGCCACGCGCGTGGTGCTGGTCGAGCACATGGACCAGGTGTTGCGTGAGGCCCTGTGCCTGAGCGACCCCGAAGACCTGTTCGGCGAGCGCGAGAAGCCGCTCGAATACGTCGATGGTGTGCTCGTGACGCCCGAGAGGCACGAGCGCGACCACGACAACTCGGTCCCAAGCCCAACGGTCGAGCCGCCGGGCGCCCAGCAGTAGCAGCCCAGCGTCTGGCATTCGTGTCGAGCCGAGCCTTGAGGGCACGCCGCACGACTGCTAGACCCTGAGCCGATTTGCCAGGGCGGGTAGCTCAGTGGCAGAGCGCCGCCCTTACAAGGCGGACGTCGCAGGTTCAATCCCTGTCCCGCCCACTACGTCGTTTCTCGCGTGCTCGAGGGCATAGAAATGCCCTCCGACGCGCTCAAACGCAGAAAAATATCGCATCATTTCAGCTGCTTATGGCCCCACCGGGCGGCCCAGCGCACTTATGAAGTGAAGCGTCACAGGCTGCGGAACATAAAGAGCATGCACGCTCCGGCGTCGCGGCGAGCTTCGCGCTGCGCAGCGCTGCTCGGGGGCGTGGCGCAACACGAACTGGAGGCTCACGTGCCCGAGTCATCGAGAAACGGCGTGCTGACGGCGGCCTGGGTCGGAGCGTGTGTGTGCAGCATGGCCTGCTCCCTCGATCTGACCGGGACCAAGGCGCCCCCGACGCAGCCGCGCGCGAACCCGGTGACCAGCGTCGACTTCGATGATGCGGGGCTCGCGCCGGACCTCACCGACGCTGGCCCGCTGCCAGATCCACCCCAGAAGCCGTGTGACGGCGACGACGCTTGCTGCAAGAG
>CAYNOM010001163.1:0-1738 GCA_964398415.1 uncultured Polyangiales bacterium
TTCATCAGCCATCGCTACCATCCGAAGGCCAAGAAAGCGCTGCTCTTGGGCCTTGGCTGTGGCGTGCTTGCGAAGACGATGGCCAAGATGGGGCTCGAGGTGACCGCGGTCGAGATCGAAGCCGAGGTCGCAGACGCCGCGCGCGAGTTCTTCGACATGCCCGAGTCGGTGCGCATCGCGGTCGAAGATGCGCGCACCTTCGTCGCCAACGACAAGGACAAGTACGACGTGATCGTGCTCGATGCGTATGCGGGCGAGACGTCGCCCTGGTATCTGCTCACGCGTGAGGGCCTCACGGCCATTCGCGAGCGGCTCGCGCCGGGCGGACGCATGGTGGTCAACTGCGTGACCATGGCGAACGGTGAAACCGAAGGGCTCAAGCGGCTCGAGGCCAGCCTGCTCGAGGTATTCGGCGAAGCCTTGGTGTTCATCGAGCCGCGGCTTCCCAACGAACACGAGATGTTGGTGAACGCCACGCTGGTTGCGGGCAGAAACCTCGTCGCGAGCGACGTGCCCTATCCCGCTACCCCAAGCAGAATGGTCGCGCCTTACATCGGCGACCTGCGCGCACTCGAGCCGCGCCCGGCACGCACGGGTGGGCGCATCGACACCGACGACTACAGCAGTCTCGATGCTGTGGAGGCGAGTGTACGCCTCAGGTGGCGCGACACCGTCATCGCCATACTCGGCCCTGAAGTGCTGCAAGACTGATCTGTGCTCAAACTTGAGTACACTCGCCATTCCACTGCGCTAGACGGTAAGATTTCTCTCGGAACGCAAGTCGAAGAGGGGTTCGACTCACGCTCCTTGGATTGATGCCGACCTGCGCAGATGTTCGAGATGGGTCACCACGCTACGCTCGCGGCAGGGTCCCGCGGTGTTTCGTCGTGCTGTGCCTATTCCTGTTGGTCCAGGTAGGATCGGCGCATGCCCAATCCATCGATTCCTTGGAGATCGAACAGCCGGCACTGATGCAGGCGCCCTTCACGGTGTATCTCAATGAGGTCGAGCGTGGGCTGTTCTTGGTCGTGCTTGGCGACGATGACGTCTACATGTTCACCACAGATCTCGAGTACATCGAGCTCAAAGGACTCAAGGGGCGAGAGATGCCCTACGAGGGATACACGCTCGTGTCGCTCAAGTCACTCTCGCCACCCCTGCGCTATGAGCTCGACGAGCGCACGATCGCGCTGCGATTGACGGCCCCGCCGGAGATGCTGCCGAAGGCCTTGATCGACGTCGCGGGGCGACCTCCCGACGTGCAGCTGCAGGAGCGTACCGCAGGCTTCGTCAACTACTCGATGCGCACCCTCAATGCGGACTCGGTCGAGCTCTACAACGAAGTGGGCGTGAGCCACGAGGGGCATCTCGCGCTCACGACGATGCACGTCTCGAGCGTCCGCGGACCCGTGCGCGGCATGACGAGCTACACACTCAATGACCCAGAGAACTTTCGCCGCCTGACGATCGGCGATGAGCTCGTCCAGACGGGGCTTCTAGGCGCCAACGCATTTGTCGGCGGATGGACTCTGGAGCGCACCTATGACTTCGACCCATACCTCGTGACGTCACCACGACTGGGCTTCAAAGGAAAAGCGACGACCCCATCGACGCTTCAGGTCTACGTCAACGACTCCCTCGTGCGGACGGAGCAGATCGCGCCAGGCGAGTTTGAGCTGCAGAATCTCCAAGTCGCGGGTGGCGCCGGCACGGCGACGTACGTGATTCGAGACATCTT
>CAYNOM010001163.1:1748-2161 GCA_964398415.1 uncultured Polyangiales bacterium
TCTACATGTCGAGCAGCGTGCTTCGGCGAGGGTTCTCCGAGTACACCTACTTCGTCGGAGCTGTGCGACTCGGGATCCAACTCGACAGCTTTCGCTACGAGACGCCGGCAGCGTTGGGCCGGCATCGCTACGGCCTTACGGATCTCATCACACTCAGTGGCCGCGCTGAAGCAAGCGATGAGATGCTGGCGGCAGGCGGCGAGATTACCGCCCTGCCGTCGATAGGCCAGTTCGAGGTTCAGCTCTCTGGGAGCGTGCACCGCGAGCGCGGCATGGGTTGGGGCAGTCTCTCGTCGTATACGTACCAGTCGCGTCCGTTCTCTGCTGGCGCTCGCCTGCGCACCTTGAGCGATCGCTACACGACGCTTGGAATCACCCCGAGCACCGATCGGCCCATCACCGAGGCCGTAGGC
>CAYNOM010001164.1:0-2157 GCA_964398415.1 uncultured Polyangiales bacterium
CCAGGCCGGCGACAACGTCGGCTGCCTGCTGCGCGGCATCGAAAAAGACCAGGTCGAGCGCGGCCAGGTTCTCGCGGCTCCCGGCTCGGTCAAGACCCACCGGAAGTTCGAGGGCGAGGTCTACGTGCTCAAAAAGGAAGAGGGTGGCCGTCACAAGCCCTTCTTCACGAAGTACCGCCCGCAGTTCTACATGCGCACGACGGACGTGACCGGCACGGTCGAGCTTCCCGAGAGCGTGAAGATGGTGATGCCGGGTGACAACGTCACCATGACGGTGGAGCTCATCACGGGCGTGGCTCTCGAAGAGAAGCAGCGCTTTGCCATCCGCGAAGGCGGCCGTACGGTCGGCGCCGGCGTCGTCACCAAGATCCTCGAGTAACTTGGGTGACCGAGTGCGCGTCTCGCTCGCTTGTGACGAGTGCGGCGCGCGTAACTACAAAACGACCAAGAATCCGCGCTCCAAGCCGGGCGAGCGTCTTCGAATGAAGAAGTTTTGTTCGGCCTGTCAAGCGCACACGTGGCACAGCGAAACGAAGTGAGCTGACCACGCGACTGCCCTAGGCCAGTAGCTCTAATGGTAGAGCAGCGGATTCCAAATCCGCGGGTTGGGGGTTCGAATCCCTCCTGGCCTGCCGAGACCGAAACGAGCGTTCTCATGAGCGACCAAGACCTCGAAACCGAAGCGACGCTAGCCGACGAACAGAATCTCGCCGATGAGGCGGGCATGCTGGCGTCTGGCTCCGACGACGGTGGTGCCGGAAAGAAGACGCTCGGCCTCGAGCGCTGGGTGCAGCTCGGCTTCGTCGCCGCTGCTTTGATGCTCGTGTGGCTGAGCGGCCACGTGATCTCTTCGGTCTGGTATGTCTTCGCCGATCCAAGCGAGTCCATCGTGACCTTCGCATCGGTGATCGTCGGCATTCTCAGCGCCATCCTGCTCTACAAGCACGCGACGGTGAACACCCTGAGTCACGAGGTGGCCGACGAGCTCAGCAAGGTCACCTGGCCGACACGCCAAGAGACCTCGTCCTCGACCGTCGTCGTCATCGTAACGTCGCTCATCGCGGCACTGTTTCTGGGCTTCTTCGACACGATTTGGTCTTGGGTGACCGACCTCGTGTACAAGGTGTGACCGTGACGGCCGACAACGAAACGACTCCCGGCAACCGCGACGACGTCAGGGAAGGCGACGCTCCAGGGCAGCACATGCCTGAGGAGGGTCGCGCGCCCATCGCGCTCGGAGCGCCCGCCGAAGCGGCGTCCGAATCTCATCACGCGGACGATGAGTTGGAGGGATCAGCCCCGTCCACCAAGCCCGGCCGCAAGATGCGCTGGTACGTGGTGCAGGCGTACTCCGGCTACGAAAACAAGGTGAAGGCTTCCCTCGAAGAGCGGATTCGCCAGCACAACATGGAGGGCCTTTTCGGGGAGATCTTGATCCCCCGCGAGCAGGTCACCGAGACGCGTGGCACGGCCAAGCGTGTCACTTCCCGGACGTTCTACCCGGGGTACATGTTCGTGCAGATGGACCTCACCGACGAAAGCTGGCACCTCGTCAAGGACACGCCCAAGGTCAGCGGCTTCGTTGGCGGGCGTTTTCCCACGGCTGTACCCGCGAGCCAGATCAATCTGGTCGCTCAGCAGGTGGCCGAGGGCGCGGCCAAGCCGAAGCCCCGCGTGGTGTTCGAGCAGGGCGATCACGTTCGCGTGATCGAGGGCGCATTCGCCAACTTCACGGGCACGATCGAAGAGGTCAAACCCGAGAAGCAGAAGGTTCGGGTGCTCGTGTCTATCTTCGGCCGAGCCACACCGGTCGAGCTCGACTACGCACAAGTCGAAAAAACCGTTTGACGCGGCGCTGAGATGAGTCAACTTCCCGCACCCCGACGGCGCCGCTGCCGGGGGCGTGGGCGCAAAGGCTGCCGATAGCGTGCAGCCGCCTAACCAAAGCCCAATGATTTTTGCAGGTTGAGCGCTGCGGTTCCCCGTTCGAACGCACGCCCCCTGTCGCACGCAAGGGTACGAGCCATGAAGAAGGTCACCGGTCAGATCAAGCTCCAGCTTCCCGCCGGCAAGGCAAACCCATCGCCGCCGGTCGGTCCGGCGCTCGGTCAGCACGGCGTCAACATCATGGGCTTCTGCAAGGAGTTCAACGCGAAG
>CAYNOM010001165.1:0-510 GCA_964398415.1 uncultured Polyangiales bacterium
GACGCGAAGGTCGCCGTAGTGACGGACCCACTCGGGATTCAAGAACTTGGCACCCACTTCGCTCGCGGCGTCGTCCGATGTATACGTGCCCTGGAAGGTGAACTCCGTGGCGCCGCTCGTGAGCACTTGCAGGCGAGCCTCATCGGCGCGCTGATACCAGCTCAGCGAGTAGGTTCCAGGTCGCACCTGCACGCGCTGGCGGTAGAGGGGAAGCGCGGTCAGGGGCAGCCCACCTGGGGTCAACCCGACGTCGGCGGCATCCGCGCCTCCGGCAGCCGCCCCTGCGGCAACCGGCAGACCGTACTTGGTCGCGAGCTGGGCATGCTCGGCGAGGATGTCCTCATTGCTCAGCGCCTTCGCATAAGACCGGAACTCGCCGATGACACCTTGCAGGACCGGGTACGAGGTCACCGCCGTCTGCTGCACGGTCGCGGGAACAGCGGCACTTGCAGCGAGCGCACCGTTGAGGAAGAGCTCGACGGATCCGGTCGTGCCATCACCGTACCTCGT
>CAYNOM010001165.1:520-833 GCA_964398415.1 uncultured Polyangiales bacterium
TTTGCCCCTGACCCGCAGTGGCCGCGTAGTTCGTCACGCCCAGACCGGGCTCGTGCCGCTGAATGGCGACCGTACCACCGGGCAAGAGGATGGCTCGTGCAGTGGGCACTGCGTTCGAGAACGTCGAGCCCATCAGCCCCTGCAAGGACCCGACGGCGTCAGCCTGGGCCACCATGGTAAGGGTGGTGTCCGGCATGAGCGGTGAGTGATACAGCCAGGCGTAGTCACCACCTGCCGAATGTCGCATGTAGGCGACCTCCTGGGAGGACACCATGGCACTGCCATTCGGCGTGAAGCCAGCGCGACCGGAGCT
>CAYNOM010001165.1:843-2156 GCA_964398415.1 uncultured Polyangiales bacterium
CGTCTGCATCTCCGGCACCGCATTCGACCAAGTCGAGGGCAAACTGCCCCTCACCCGTGCCGAGCACGACACCGGACTTGCCCGTGGCGCGATCGAAGAGTGTGCCGGGTGACCCATCCACGTAGCCGGAGACGGAGCTTCTTCCTCCGTTGTCGCTCATGCGTGCGAGATCCTCACCGTCGATCCACCAACGGGGACCATCGAGGGCGATCCCGTAGCGCGCCGACAGGTAGCGGTGAAGCTCTGCGATTCGGTCCTCGTCGAGCGCCTCGGAGTATGCGATGTACTCCGTCCACTGTGCATCGTGCCCATTGTCCGCGCGGGCGATGAGGCCCCCGAGACGCAGGGCTGGAAGTGCTTGCTGGTCGGCGGCGAGAAGTCTGCCGTTGGAGTACAGCTTGATTCGTGCGCCATCGACGACGAGCACGATGATCGCACCGTCTTGTGGCTCGAGCGCCTTGGCGAGAGGAGTTTTCGCCGCCACGACGCCCGAGTCCCCGGTACCGCCGTTGCGGTTCCACTGGAAGCGTGTCTCCGAGGCGTTGTGATTGACACTCAATGAGCCTGACGGTGTGGTGCCATCCGGCAGCGTCTCCCCGGTGCTCATCAGGAGCAGTTGGTTGTCGCCCTGGACGCGATACACGGCCGCGACGGTGAATGCCTGGGAGGGCGCGCCCACCGGTGGCGTCCAAAGACCGGCGTCACGCACGCGCAGCGTCGGCTGTCCACCGATGCCTCGGGGGAGCAGCTCGTGGCTGGAACCAGCGATGGACAAATACGAGCTCGATGGCCGATCGGCGTGCCCTGAAAGGTCCGGACAGTCGATCCGTGTCGCCGAGGCCACGCCGCAGCGATCGGCCCGATACCAGAGCTCGAGGTCGGTCTGCGGCGGAGTCTCTGGGCCGTCGGAGCCTTCCACTTCAGTCGGCTCTGCCCGCGCCCCACGATGCAAACGCACTGCCGTAGGCGTGTGCGCCGCGTCGCCGAAGTCGGGGAAGTCGCTCTCCGCACTGCAGCTGGGATCCGGGATGAGACCCTGCGCGGCGTCGCGCGCGTAGCAGATCAGGGGCTGGCTCGGGTCAGTGAGAGCGGTGGCACAGGCGTCACTCGCGCAGGTCGGCTGCCAGGCCTCAGTGATCTTACCATCTGCGGCGGGCAGGTCGTTCAGCGAGTGAGCCGTCTGCAAGAGCTCGTTTACACCCTGCACGTCGCACTTGTTCCTGACCTGCAGCAGGTCGTCACGCAGGGAGAGCACGACGAGGTCGTCGCCGTCCTGGAACGGAAAGTCTGCCCCCCATGAGTCGCGAACACGA
>CAYNOM010001166.1:0-1374 GCA_964398415.1 uncultured Polyangiales bacterium
GGCACACCTCTCGATCCTTGACACACGAGTAGCTCGAGAAGATGAGCAGGTCGCGGGAGCCAAGCTCACGCACGAAGGCCTTGTCTATCGAATTGATGTGCCCCTACGTCGTGAGCGGGTTCTCGTTCCATGGGCAGGCGATGATCACGTAGTCGCGCGCGAGCTGCTGGAGGCGTCGCACGAAGTCCAGTGGGCGTGGCACGTGCTCGATCACATGAGACGCGACGACGGTGTCCCAAGTGCGCTTCTCCAGCTTGTAAATGTCGCCCACGAGGAACTCGACGCCCGGCGCGATCAGCTCCTTCAGGAGTGCGAACTTGTCGTGCAGGTCGATGGCCGTGATGTCGAGCTTGAGGCGGGTGTAGCTCTGGCGCCCGTGCAGATCTGCCACCAAGGCTGTGCCCGCGAAGTTCTGCGGTCCCACGTCCATGAGCGTATTGCGTTCGCCCTCTGGCGCGTGCTCGTAGAGCCGGTTGAGCAACGGGATGACATCCAGCATGAAGAGGCGCGACTGCGGGATTCCCTTGGCGACGAAGACGCGCGGATCGAGGCCAGCGTGACTGACGGTGTCTCGAACGAGCTGGTCCCAGTTTTCGCGCGCGGCTCGGATGCGCGCGACCATCTCTTCGCGTGTCGGTGCAGGAGGCTTGCTGTGGTCACGGTCGGTCATGGTAAGCGGTCAGTAGAACGTCAGGGAGACAGGATGGATGAACTGATTGTCGTCGGGGCGCCCGCGAGGACATCGCCGCCGAGGGGGTTCCAGAAGAACTCAGCGTGAAGGGACCTGGGCGGCCGCTATTGCACCACGCATGTTGGACTCTCCGATGGTGAACTTGCCACGCAGGCTGCTCCAGCGACGCAGTACCGTGTCCGCTCCTGGCACCACTCCGTGGCGCACACCTCGCCTTCCACGAGGGGGCCAATCGGCCAACACGACCCGTCTCGACATTGGCTGCCTTCCGGACAATCGCCGTCCAGAGTGCAAGGCCCATACAGCGGCTCGCCATCATCCGTTAGGCCCGGATCTTCGTAGTCGGGTTGAGGCACCCCCGCATCACCGCCGCCACCGTCAGACGTCAAGCGTCGCCAATCGAAGGCGATACACAGCCAGTGGTCGAAATCGAAGTCCCCGGGCACCACCAGCACCGAGCGGTAGCCGTCGGGGCACGTGTCGAGACACGAGCCCGTGCACAGGATGTCCGGTCCGTCGCAGTGGTCGGAGCGCTGCCAGCAGGCACCTCCCTCGGTGCCGCACTCGGAATGGCCTCCGCGCGGGATCTTAAAGGCACGGATGAACATGTGGTCTGCGTGGCCGGTGATGCCGCCTTCACTTGCGGGCCGGTCTTTGAGGCGTTGAACAACATCTCCTCCCAC
>CAYNOM010001166.1:1384-1710 GCA_964398415.1 uncultured Polyangiales bacterium
GCGCGGCCAAGCCGTCTCGTGGCAGAACGTGCTTCCGTCGCCCTGCAAGACGCAGAAGCCGCATGTCGACGGAGTGCAGGGTTCGCCGTGCGACACGAGACATCGGGCATCCGTCTCGCCGAACGGCACACCGCAATTGTGCGATGCGCACTCCCGCGCGTAGCGACACGGTGCGCCGACGTCACGCCGCGGCTCACATCGATCGCTCGCGCCCACATCGCAGAACGCGTCTTCGTCGCAGAGGTAGTCGCATGGTTCGCGATAGGTCTGGCGCATCCACCCCCCCACGCAACCGTTCACGACGCACGTGCCGCCGCCATCCTGAG
>CAYNOM010001166.1:1720-2152 GCA_964398415.1 uncultured Polyangiales bacterium
CGGCCATCGCTCGGCGCGCATCCGGCAGCTATCGCGCACGAGATCCGTGCGATCACCGCGCCCCACGTCCTCATAGGCAGTCCGCACCACGTCCTATACACGTTTCGAACCTAGCATGCTTCGACTGGGCCTGCCCCTCCTGCGGGCCGGGATCGCGGAGCCGACCGACGTGAACGCATGCAGAAGCGCGTCACTCCGCAGGGCGCCACACCACCCCGGTCGGCGTCGCGACCCCCTCGATGCGCTTCATAATGTTTCCATTGGCCTGGTTGTGCTGCAGCAGCCACCAGCGGAAGGCCTGATACGTCTCGACGTCCACCGGTTCTGGGGCGTGCCACATGCTCTCGAGGCTGCCCTGATGCGTGAGGCCGCGCATGTCATAGACGGCGTTGCCCATGACCTTGGTGGGCGTCTTGTGGTGAATGGACGAGA
>CAYNOM010001167.1:0-2151 GCA_964398415.1 uncultured Polyangiales bacterium
AGCCACGCAAGATTCAACGTCGACAACGCGCTCGCCGCCGCGCTGGCCTGCCACGCGGCAGGGCTTCCAGCCGAAGCCATCGCGGCCGCCCTGGCCGGATACCAGGGCGAAGCGGGTCGTTTCGAGGTGGTGGCCGCCTCTCCTTTTTGCGTCGTGGACTTCGCCCACACTCCCGACGCGCTCGACCGTGCGCTGTCCAGCGCCAGGTCGCTGCTCGGCCCCGGCGGACGGCTGCTGTGTGTGATGGGCTGCGGCGGCGAGCGCGACCACTCAAAACGGGGCCCCATGGGGGCGATCGCCGACGGGCTAGCCGACGAAGTGTGGCTCACCACGGACAACCCGCGCGGCGAAGACGCAGCAGATATCGCGGCGCAGGTGCGCGCGGGCGCAAGGGGTCGAGCCCGTTGGCACGCCCAGCCCGATCGCAAGCAGGCCATCGCAGAAGCGGCGAAGGCCGCACGCGACGATGACGTCCTGGTGGTCGCCGGACGGGGCCACGAGACAGTCCAGGACCTCGGCACCCGTCAGATCAGGGGATCGGATGCAGAGTGGCTTCGAGAGGCGCTCTCTCTCCGATGACCGGCGGGTGCCGACCGGCCGGCCGCCAGCGAATTGACGGGAGTGCCGTGTAAGTGCCGCCAGGCGGCTCTCCGTCGAACCACGGCCAGTAAGGCTCCGCGTCCTGGCAGCGACCACGCTGCGACGGCGGGCAGTAGATGCGCACGTGAAAGTGGTCATCGTGTGTCTCCGCGCGCGCCGGCTCCAGCATGACAGCCGCGATACTGCTCAGGAAGTGGTCGGAAGCGCCGCGTTGACGGCCGTAGGACAGAAGCCTTGCGCGGATGTCGTTCGACGCGAAGATGTACTGCACGCGCGCCCGTGGGTCGCGCATCAGGGCCTCGACGAGCGCCCAGTTGCGCGCGTCATCGAAGCGCACGGTGACGCCGCTGTCGAGCGGCGCGCGCCGGCCGAAACCCACGAACTGGGCCAGCCGCCCATAGCCGCCATCGTCGTGGCGCACGTAGAACCCAATGTCTGCGTCGCGGCCGCTGTGATGGCTGCGATGCCCGCGCAGGTCACCGCCGTGGCGCGCCGAGAGCTCGCCCACGGTCATGCGGCTCCCGGGCCAGCGCGAACCGACCGCCGCCGCACTGCGCTCGAGCAGCTCGACGAGCGAATCGATGCCCCAGAAGTTTCCGGTGCGCGCATGTCGAGGCAGGTAGCGCACATGCTCGCTCTCGCGCAGCAGGCGCCCCCCTCGAAGCGCTCCCCGCCATGGGGTCCCCACCGACAACGACGTGTCGTCGTCCGGCGCCGGCACTTGGGCCTCGGACGCGCGCACCGGAGGGCGCACCTCGAGTCCGACCGGCTCGTGTCGAGAGGGGATTGCCAGGGGCTCGTCGGCCCATGCTGCCGCGGGGATGGACAGCATCGCGCACAGGCTCCAGATGACCCACTGCCCGACCACAGCGCGATCATCACTCGCCGGCGCGCGCAACGCAAGCGCCACTGCACCGCCAAGCGGGGTCGGGTGCAATGGCGCGACAGCCGCGCTAACTCATTCGCGGGTGGGTCCCGGCTGCTCCACCTCGGGCTCCTCTTCGGCGGGCAGCTCGGCCTCTGCCATGGCGGGCGCGGGTGCTTCAGACATCGCCATCTCCTCGCCTGTGGACTCCGCTGGGGTTTCTGCGGCGGGGGCTGGCTTGCTACAGCCGGTGGCTCCGGCGACGCCAGCAGCCAGAAGAGCAGCGAGGAACTGTTCGCGGTCAAGCTTCATGAGAACGCTCCAGGGTGGGGTGGGGCGACAAAAGGCCGCCGAGTGGGCCGGAACCTACCTCCGGAGCGATGCGCGAGCAACGTCGCGGACGCCAAGAAGGCCCGCTTGCCTCGCCGAGATGGTGACGCTATCGACCTTGGCTTGAGCAGCGGATGCGGGAAAGCAGGCCGCGTTGGTGCTCCGCGAGCCGCTCAGCGAGCGAGCTGCAGCAGCCGCGACGCGAGACCCAGGGCGCTCGCCGACCAGCGCGCAGCCGTTCCGGGCAGCCGAGCGGCGCTGCTTCGGGCGTCGGTGGCCAGGCAGGCACGCAGCGCCTCTTGGGTGCACGCGTCGTCGGCCTGCACGCACGGGCGCGGGGCTCATCGAGTACCTCG
>CAYNOM010001168.1:0-2149 GCA_964398415.1 uncultured Polyangiales bacterium
ACGCGCGCGCAGGACGGCCTCTACGTCTACGACACGGTGCAGCGCCTGTACGACTCGCGCTTTGGCGATGGCGACGTGAAGGACATCCGTCGCTACATCAAGCACGGCCCGCTCGGGCAGGCCTTCTCGAGCGAAAAGCGCGTGGTGCTGTTGATCGACGAGGTCGACAAGGCCGATCTCGAGTTCCCGAACGACCTCCTCCACGAGCTCGATCGCATGCGCTTCTACATCCCCGAGACGGGCGACGAAGTGGTGGCGAAGCAGCGCCCGGTCGTGATCATCACGAGCAACAACGAGAAGGAGCTGCCCGACGCCTTCCTGCGGCGTTGCGTGTTCCACTTCATCGACTTCCCCGAGAAGCAGCTGATGCGCGACATCGTGGGCGTGCACCACCCGAAGCTCGCCGAAGAGCTGGTCGATCAGGCCATCGCAGCCTTCTATCAGATCCGCGACATGCGCAGGCTGCGCAAGCGTCCGAGCACGAGCGAGCTCATCGACTGGATCGCCGCGCTCAAGGCCGCGGGCATCAAGAACGTCAAGCTCGAGCAGAACCTGCCCTTCCTCGGTACACTGCTCAAGAAGGAGCAAGATCTCGTCGCCTACGCCGATCAGCTCGCGGGCGGCCCGCAATGGCGTTCGTGAGCGCGCTCATGAGCGCACCAAGGAGCGTGTCGTGATCGTCCCGTTCATCTACGAGCTGAGATCGCGCAACGTGCCGGTCGGCACGCAGGAGGCCGTGGCGCTCGCCAAGGCCCTGAGCCTCGGCCTACACGAGAGCTCGCTCGACGGCTTCTATCACGTGGCTCGCGCCCTGTGCGTGCACAGCGAGACGCACCTCGACGCCTTCGACGACGCGTTCCTCGCCCATTTCAAGGGCATCGAAAAGCACGCCATCGAGATCAAGAAGCAGATCTTCGAATGGCTGCTCGAGGCGAAGGACCGAGTCGCAGAGCTCACGGACGAGGAGCGCGAGCTGTTCGAGCAGTTCGATCCGGACACGTTGATGCAGATGTTGGAGGAGCGCCTGCGCGAGCAGAAGGAGCGCCACGACGGCGGCAACAAGTGGGTGGGCACGGGGGGCAAGTCGCCCTTCGGCCACAGCGGCGCCGCGCGCAAGGGCATCCGCGTCGGTGGCAAGGGCGGCAATCGCTCCGCGATCAAGGTCGCGGGCGAGCGCAACTACCGCAACTACCGCAGCGACCTCACGCTCGACACACGCCAAGCAGGTGTCGCGCTACGCAAGCTCCGCGCGTTTGCGCGCGAGGGCGCGGAGGAGGAGCTGGATCTCGAAGGCACCATCGACGCCACCGCCAAAAACGCGGGCGAGCTCGATGTGAAGCTCAGGCCCGAGCGCAGGCCCAACACGCGCGTGATCCTGATGATGGACGTGGGCGGCTCGATGGACCCCTACGCGGAGCTCGTGTCGCGCCTGTTCAGCGCCGCCTCGAAGGCCACGCACTTCAAGGAACTGCGCACCTACTACTTTCACAACTGCGTCTACGGTCAGGTCTACAAGGACGCGCGCTTCAACGACAAGGTGCGTGTGCACGACCTGATCCACGAGTGCGGTCCGCACTACAAGCTGATCATGGTGGGCGACGCACTGATGGCGCCCTACGAGCTGCTCGCCGCAAACGGCTCGATCTACCTCGGTGAAGACACCCAGGCCGAAGGCATCTCGTGGCTCGCGCTGCTCCATCGACACTTCGAGAAGAGCTGCTGGCTGAACCCCGAGCCCGTGAGCTATTGGAGCGGCAACACCATCGAGCACGTGCGACGCGTGTTCGACATGTTCCCGCTCACCGTGGATGGGCTGGGCGAGGCGGTTAGTCACCTCATCAAAGGCAAGAAGGGCCGCCGCGCCGCTTAGCGCTTCGTTGAGAATCGCGCAGGAGCGGCTTACGTCCTCGCCGCGACCGCTGCGGCGTACGAGAGTACGCCTCGGGTCGCAGCTCCGGGCGCGCTCGCTCCTGCATCGATCCTCGACACACCGCGGCCGGGCTTGCCAGACACAGGCACCAGTCTCAAAGACGGTCAGCTTGCGGTGGGCAGGCGGAGCGGCTCGTCTTCCACGGTGCGCGATGGCAGGGCTAGCTTGATGCCGGCGAAGGCGAGGCGCGCGAGAATGCTGGGACGAAGCAGCGAGGTC
>CAYNOM010001169.1:0-735 GCA_964398415.1 uncultured Polyangiales bacterium
CTCGAGACCATCGACCGCACGGCCCCCCTCGCGGAGCAGATGGCGATCCATCGTACGAGCGGACCCCAATGCATCTCCTGCCACGGTGAGATGGATCCGGTCGGCCTCGCCCTCGAGAAGTACGACGAGAGCGGGCGCTTTCGGGAGGTCGACGCGCACGGGCATCCGATCGAAAGCACCCTCGAGCTGTTCGGCGAGCACGTCCCCGGACCGCGTGAGCTGGCCGAGGCGATCGCCGAGGCGCCCGAGTTCTCCGCGTGTGTTGCAGAGAAGGCACTGACTTACGCCATGCACCGCGGCGTACGCCCCAATGAAGCGTGCCTGCCCCTTGCTCTGACCAAGCGCGAAGATGGCGCGGACGCGTCGATGCGGGAGATGTTCGTCGCGGCCATGCTTGAGTCGCTGTCCTTGGCCTCGGGGGATGCGCCGAAAGCCCCCGCTGATGCGTGCCCCATGGATCCCGACAAGACCGACCCCGGCACCTGCGGCTGTGGCACACCCGACGTCGACACCGATGGCGATGGGACCCCCAACTGTTTCGACGCCTGTCTGGACGATCCCGAAAAGGTGGGACCAGGTGCCTGCGGTTGCGGAGAGAGCGAACGCGACACCGACAACGACGGCACCGCGGATTGCTCGGATGGATGTCCAGACGACACAGCCAAGACCGAGCGCGGCATCTGTGGGTGCGGGGTTTCGGACGCCGATGGAGACGGCGACGGGGCCGCGGATTGC
>CAYNOM010001169.1:745-2147 GCA_964398415.1 uncultured Polyangiales bacterium
GACGCGTGCGAGGGGCCCGCAATCGGCTGCAGGGCGTCAGGGCTGCCCAGCTGCCCGAGCGGGTACCTCGATGTGCTCGATCCCGACTTCTACAGGAGTCGCTACGCGGACCTGCAGGCGGCCTTCGGCAACGACCGCGCCGCGCTGCAGAACCATTACCTGAACCACGGTATCGACGAGGGGCGTGAGGCGAGCGCGCACTTCTCGCCTCGGGCGTACCTGGCCCGTCATGCCGACCTGACCGCCGCCTTCGGAAGCACGAACTACAGAGCGGCGCTGGACCACTGGATCAGCAACGGGATCAAGGAGTGCCGTGATGCGGCGCCCTGATCCAAAGGGCAATTCGATGAAGTCAAACATGTCGAGACGCACCGTCCTGCGCTGGATGGGCCTGCAGCTGTCGCTCCCGCTCGTGTCGAGCCTGGTCGCGGACAGGAGCCGGGCCCAAGAGGCCACCCGGAAGCACTTCATCGCCGTTTATTTTCCCAATGGCGCCCACATGCCGGGTGGCGAAAACGGTAGTTGGAACTTCAACGAAGCCCTCGCTCCGCTGGCCGGACTGCGACAGCACACCATGGTGGTTCGCGGGATGTTCAACGGCTTCTCCGGTATCGACCCCCACTGGCAAAACTGCGCGGGCTTTCTGTCGTGCCACCCCATCGAGCTAGGCGATCCCGGCATCGCGCGCTGCGCCAAGTCCCTCGACCAGCACGTGGCCGACGCCCTCCCCAGCCCCCGCCGCTCGCTCGAGATCGGAGAGGTGTACTACCACCGGCACCTCCTCAACGATCACCCTGGCTACTCTCACGATTACCTCAACCGCATCTCTTGGCAGAGCGCGGACCGTTACCGCGCGCCCAACGCCGACCCCGCACGGCTCTTCGCGCGGCTGTTTAGCGACGGCAGCGTCGAGTCGCAGGGCCGCCTCGCGTACCTGCGCGCGCGCAACCAGAGCATCCTCGACCACCTGCATGGTGACGCCACGCGCTTTGCTCAGCGCATGCCCAACGATTACCGCCCCGTGCTCGAGGCCTACATGCAGACGGTGCGCGAGCTGGAGCTGGAGCTTTCTGCGCCGTCGGGGCAGTGCCCAGGCGCGCCGACCGCTCCGACCGAAGAGTTCAACCACCCCGACCGGCAATACTTGCGCCGCTTCGAGCTCCTGCACGAAATGGTGGTCATCGCGATAGGGTGCGGGCTCACGAACGTTGCCACGCTGATGTATGGGCCTTCGGTGTCCGACGACTTGCGTTTCAGCGAGCAGCTCGGCGCCGGCGACGGCCACCACGCGTGCGCTCACCACGGTGGCACCGCCGACAAGATCGAACGGCTCAAGCGCGTCAATCAGGTGCAGGTCGGGCTGCTCGCCGACCTGCTCACGCGCCTCTCGCGTCAAGGGCTC
>CAYNOM010001170.1:0-2144 GCA_964398415.1 uncultured Polyangiales bacterium
CCGGGTTGGTAGAGCTCGGCCGCCGCGAGGCCGAAGCTCGGATCGGCGGTGGCCTCCACGGCCGCCTCGAGCAACGCAACGGCCTTGTCGCGTGGCAACTTGGCGTTCGGCACCTCGACCTCGGCGAGCGAGAGCCCTGCCCGGTCGAGCACAGGCTCCACATCGCCGACGCGCGAGCGCAGGGCGGCGATCACGGGCTTGAGCAGCCAGGCGGAGACGAGAGGCGCGCGTGAGGAGTGGGGCATCGATGGGTCGTTTGTGGCGAGTGTAGTCCCGGAGCTCGTCCGGGAGCTAGGTCGTGGTCGCGGGTCGTGCGCGACCTTCAGCGCGCGTCTTACCCGGGCGTGCGGAGGCATGGGGCCGGCCGCTTGCGAAGGGCATGGTCTTGTACGGTCGAGCCGAAGCTCGGCGGACGAGCTCTGTGCTGAGCGGGTGGCGCGTGTGCCGGATGGGGACGCCCGGGCACGCTGGGTGTGGCGTGCAGCGTGTTGCGTCGGAGGGGTGATCGACGACATAGGGCGGCCGACAGCGTTGATGCCAAGAGCGCGCACTATGGTGAGCGCGGGCGGCTTGTGAGCTCCAGAGAGCGAGTGCTGCGCGCCTCGCGCGGGACAACGTGCGGGTGCGTCTATTCGGTGGGGATCCAAGGAAATGCTGGAGGTGGCGGGCGAGGATGTCGCGTGGGTCGAGCTCGATAAGCCTCGGCACTGGCTGGTTGCTCAGGACACGGCCCGCCCTGTCGCATCGTGGGCGAACCCGCAGAGCCTGAGACCGTGCGGGGTGCGCATGGCATGCGGCGGCACAGCGTTGATCCCAAAGTGCCGCTTGTTCCCCCCACGGTGGTCGCCGCCTGCGAGAAGGGCGAGTGGCGATGGGCATTCGTGAGCAGTCTTACGTCTCCTGTGAGCACGACGAAGACTGACCACGCTGGCAGGCCGCGCGCAAATCACCGTTGCCTTGCAGTCTTCGCTCCTCGTGCATGAGACTTGGGATGAGGCGCATTTGCTGGCGTCGTCGCGGGTGCTAGGGCGACTAGCCTATGCCGAGACCCTCCCGCGAAATTGGTCGATCGCTTCGACGCCGATGCATGCCTTCCAGCCGTGCTGAGAACACACCTGCTACGGGGGGCCTGCGTTCGGAGTCGCGGCTTCTTGGCGGGGCGCCTCGACACCGAATCGACCGACTCATCTCGCTCTGGGCCCTCACGCGCTCCGCTTCCTTGTTGGTGGTGATGTCGCTCTGCGCATCGGGCTGTCTGACGTGGACTGCCAAGGATGCAGGAGGCGACGTCGATGCTGCCCCGTTCGAAGAGCCGATTACGGGTTCGGTCGACGCCGCGACCGATGCAACCGCGCTCGATGCTTCCACGGTCTTGGACGGTTCCGCTGTCGGCCCAACCGACGGCGGTCTCGACGGCTCCGTCTTGGATGGTTCCGCCATCGACCCAACCGACGGCGGTTCGGACGCCGCCATGCCGGCCGCGCGTGCAAAGCTCGTGGTCAACCCCAACCCTGTCGCCTTCGGCGCCGTGGTCGTCGGCGCCATCTCGGGCAGCCTCAGAATCGCCGTGCAGAACGAGGGCGATGGGAGCTCGGAGCCGCTTTTCCCCGCGCTCAAAGGACCCGATGCGAACCGCTTCACGCTCGATTCGGGCACGTGCGCAGAACGTAAGCTCGGCTCCCGTGAGTCTTGCGAGATGTCCATCAGGTTCTCCCCGATGGAAGCGCGGGTGAGCACAGCTATGCTCGAGCTCGGGGGCTCTGGCAACGCTTCGGTCGACGTCGTCGGCACGGGCGTGACGCCCGGCTCGCTGGTGGCAGCGCCGGCGGTGGGTGACTTCGGTGGCGTTGCGTTAGAGGGTGGCGCTGGCTACCGAGACATACCGTTCGAGATCCACAACCAAGGCGGGTCCACGACCGGCACACCACAGGTCAGCATAGACGGCGGTGGCTTTTTGGTTGTCGATGACACCTGCACCGCGCCTCTCGCTCCGGCAGCGAAGTGCGCGGTGATGGTGCGCTATGCGCCACTCTCACGCGGCGCGGCCGCGGGGACGCTGCTCATTCAGACGTCTCCTGGAGGGACGCTAGCGGTCTCGTTGACCGGCGCCGGACTCTCGCCCGCGAGCTTCCAGATCACGCCAG
>CAYNOM010001171.1:0-2144 GCA_964398415.1 uncultured Polyangiales bacterium
AAGCGCTCGCCAAGGCCAAGAGGGCCGGCACGCCCGACGACGTGATCACGCTCTTTCAGGAAGTGCGCGATCGCATGCAGGCGGAGATCGAGTAGAAGCCGGCCGAGCTAGAAGGCCGCTTCGTAGTACTCGATCGTGGGCTCGGCTCCGCCGAGCAAAACGCCTGCCGCATCGAAGCGCAGCTCATCGGCCCTCATCGAGCGACCGCTGAGCCACTGTGCAGCGGCGCGGCGGATGCGCTGGGCCTTGTCGCGGCCGAGGGTCGCGATGGGGTCCATGTGCTGGGCACTCATGCGCGAGCGCACCTCGCAGAACACGAGAAGGCCACCTCGGCGGGCGATCAGATCGATCTCGAGGCGGCCTACGCGCGCGTTTCGCGCCACGATCTCGAACCCACGCGCTTCGAGGTACTCGGCGACGATCGCCTCTCCCCTCGCACCTGTCGTCGTACGCGAGACCACGTGCGCCCAGGTGGCGATCTCAGCTACCCGTGGGGCGGACGCAGTAGCTGCCCCTGATGCCGTCACCACCCAGCGTCAGCACCTCTTCGCACACATAGCCGCTCGGGCATTCGCAGAAATCGACGCTCGTCTTCGGTCCGTCGCAGCGACAGGTGCAGTACACCGACTGATCCAACTGCTGCTCCGTCACGCAATTCGGATGGTTCGCGTCCTTCTCGCAGAGCTTTCGCGGATCGGCGAGGGCCGAGTTCTGCCCTTCGAGCCGGTGCACGATACAAAGTCGCGAGCGACACTGCACTGAGCTCGATTCGATGTAAGACTCGTTGTCGCGGAACCCGCAATCTTGCCGGTTCTCTTCATCGCAGGGGATGCTCTCGGGGATGCAAGGATCGCCCACGCCTTCGTTCGCGCAAGCCCACAGGCCCGAGGCCATCACCGCGATCGCGATCCACTTGCAGGAAAAACGTTGCATTCGACTCGTTCCTACGTTGAAACCCTGGCGCTTTTCTGCGCGCCGTCGGTCGCTTGTCCGTCAAAGGCTGCCGCACGCTAGTTTGCGACGACGAGCACTGTCAAGAGTGGTGTACAAGAGGTCTGGCCGGACGCCAATAGCTGTTTCCGTTCGCACCTTTTCCATTGACACGTCGCGATGCGCGTCGATATCATCACTCGCACTCTGCGGCCTAAGTTGCTGATTTTGCTTGCAAATTTCCCGTGCGAGGGCTCCTGTGTGATCGGCAACGCCGATAGGGATTGGGCGCTCTCGCATAGCATTGTGTTCGAACGGTTCTCGGCATCTGCACGAGCCGACTGAGAGAGGATCGGATGAGGCATCGCCACGTGGTTTTGTCGGCAGCGCTTTGGGCCAGCTCGGCCTTCCTTGGCGCAAACGCCCTGATGGCCGTCACCGGCTCACGCGCCTCGGCGCAAGACATGTCGTTCGACATGGCGGACACGGGACAGCGTGTCGCTCCGCCAGCCGAAGGACCGCCTTCCGAGGCGCTCGCGAATGCGCTGCGCCTGTATCAGGAGGAGCGTTATCAGGAAGCCGCGGTGCAGTTGCAGCGCGTGGTCGAGGGTGAGACCCAAGACCCGGCGGGCAACCAGCAAAAGGCGCAATTCTTCCTGGGCAAGTCGCTCTACCACTTGCGCTACTACCAGTCGGCGCTCGCGGTGTTCGACGAGATCAGTCAGATGGGTAAGGGCCATCTGTTCTTCGATCAAACGCTGCAGTGGCTTGCGCAGCTCGCGTCGCAGCTGCCCGAAGCTGCGGGCATCATCGAGAAGGTCGGCCGCTACGACATCAGCCAGATCGAGCAGTTCAACAACGCGGAGGGCAAGCAGTTCTATGCGCAGCTCCTCTATCTGCTCGGCCGCTCGAAGTACTCCCAGGGCGAGTTCGAGAAGGCGATCGAGCTGTTCGAGCAGGTTCCGTCTTCCGCGCGTTGGTACGTGAACGCCCGCATGTTCCAGGGCATCAGCCACGTGCGGCTGCGTCAGGCGCGTCCGGCGATCTCCGCCTTCCGCTCGATCATCGAGGCGATCGAAGAGGGCGACGTGGAGGTCGAGGAAGAGGAGCGCATGAAGGATCTCGCCTGGCTCTCCCTCGCGCGCGTTTACTACACGGCTGCGAACAAAGTCGACGCCGACAGCGGTGAGCGCGAGGTGGACGGCAAGTTGCTC
>CAYNOM010001172.1:0-2143 GCA_964398415.1 uncultured Polyangiales bacterium
GTGGCGGACCGCTGCGTGTGCGAGCCCGACTGCAGCATGGGGCGGGCGTCTGACGGCTGCGGTGGGCAGTGCGCATGTCCTGAGGGGCAGGTGCGCGATGCCCAAGGCGTGTGTCAGGTCGACACGAAGTGCGAGGATACGTGCAAGAGCGCGGGCGCCACGTGTGGAAGCGTGTGCGGCCAGGCTTGCGGCAGCTGCGAGGGGGCAGACCAGTGCGTCGACGGGCGCTGTGAGTGCACGCCGGTATGTGATGGCACGCGCTGCGACGATGGCTGCGGTGGCTTGTGTCCGTGCGGTGATGGCACGGTATGCGCAGCAGATGGTCGTTGTGTGAGCCCCGACGCGTGCACGGATACGTGCTCGAGCGATGCCCGCAGCTGCGGCGACGTTTGCGGTAGCGGATGCGGCGTTTGCGACGGGAAGTCGTCGTGTCTAGCCAAGGGCTGCATCGAGGCTGTCAGCTGCGCGACCTGTGCGCTGCGGCTATCGGTCGCGGATCGCTCCGTGAGCGAAGGGCGTCTCAAGCGCGTACTACTCTCGGTCGACTTCAGCGCTGACGACCCTGAACAGGCCCCGCGCATCGCCGACTTCCGTGTGCGAGGGGATCGCGGCGCGAAGCTCACGGCGGTGCGGCTCGGCCCCGCGCTTCGCGACCACGGCAAGGAGCTCTACCGGGACCCTCAGACGAAGCAACCGTTTCGACTGCGTCCGGACGGGTTCTATCAGATCTTGGTCACAGGCCTCGGGTCGAGTGATGTGTTCGGCGATGGCCGTCTGATGACCCTGGAGTTCGCGGTCGACAGCATGGGGCCTGTGAAGTTCTGGCTCGAGCGCCGCGAGCAGGTCTTCGCGCCGGCGCCCGCCGACGAGGCCCTACAACCGTCGCCGTACGACGCTGCCGTGGTGGTGAGCCGATGAGACGCTGGCTTGTAGGGGTCGTGGCCGCGCTTTCGTGGATGGTGCCCAGCTGGGCGGATGCTGCCCCGCTGGAGCTTGGTCAGATCGAGTCCCTGGAGCGTTACCTCGACTGCAGCGAGGTGTGTGCACACGGTAAGGCTGCCGCGCGCGCCTCGTGCATGGAGGGCTGCGGAGCCACCGAACTCTCCTGGGACAAGAACGCTGACGGCTCGTTCACTCAGGTCGACTACGACATCGCGCTGCTCGAGTACTGGAATCCGGCATCGGTTTGCGAGCAGAGCGGACGGGTCATGCCCATCGGCGCCTGCGGCGAAGCGTCGTGCCTTTCTGGGGGTCGCTCGGCGGCGGACTGCGCCGATGTTGATCAGGACGGTTTGCGGGCGTGGGCCGAGTCCCTCTACGGGACGACGGACGACGCGGCGCAACGAGCCTGCACGAGCGGAGCGGAGTGTGTTGGTTTTGCTGAGGAGTGTCGGTGGCTCCCGGAGGCCGATCGGTCGCTGTGCGTGCCGCGGCGCTGCGAAGGCTCTTGTACGGCGTTTCACCTCGAGACGGTGGAGCAGGACAACAGCGAGGTCATCGTGCACGTGCACTTCGACTACGCGCCCTCACCGCCGACGGTGCTCGACCTGTACATGGACTACGACCGAGGCGCGCTCTCGCTCGTGAACGTGCGCGCGCTCGCCGCGCTGACCGAGCGGCAGAAGTCCGTGCAAGCCCGCCACACGAGCAGTGGTCAGCTTCGTCTGACGGTGCTGGGCGCCGACTCGAGCCTACCGATCTTGCCAGGGCCGATCGTCGAGTTAGTTTTTGCCCGCACCTCGTCCTCGCAGTCGAACATCGGCTTTTCGACCGACGACTACGCGCAGACATGGAGCACGGCGCCGCTCCCTCAGGCTCTGCGCCCCGAGCTGGCCAACGACGGGCTGTGGGGCGCTCCGGTTCGCGTGGCGGCTGCCGACCCACAAGGCGACCAGCTCATCCTGTACTACAGCTTCGACAACCCCGAAGAGCCCCTCGATGTGGCGCGTGTGCTCGACGGTGAGGGCTTGTGCGGCCGGCTTGCGAGCTGCGCAAACCTAGATCGCACGCGGCCCGTGGAAGCAAGCCTCGCCGAGAAGCAGATCGCGCGTCTCTCGAGCGTGCAGCGAGGCGTGCATCAGTTTAGTGAACAGGTGCAGGGCGTCAGCGGTGACGCAGCGTTCTTCGATGGAAGGACCGATCA
>CAYNOM010001173.1:0-2142 GCA_964398415.1 uncultured Polyangiales bacterium
CTCGCCCGCCGCATCCCGGATGTCGTCAGGTAGACCTGCGAGCTGTCATCTCCCTGCGCGATCTGCCGAACGGTGAAGTACTTGCGACCGTCGTTCAAGTGCTTCACTCCGAGGCTCGGTGGTGACGCCGACTCGACCGCGAGGCGGTCGAAGTAGCCGCCGTAGCCCATCGACTGAAGCCACTCGAGCTGCCTCTCTGCCTGGTCTCTTCCGCTGAGAACCGCCGTGTACAATGGCGATAGGTAGTCCAACAGCCCGAGCTCGTACGCCTCCGCTTCGATGTAGTAGAGGAGTCGCTTCACGGCGAGCGTCGCGGGAACGAGCTTCGAGCGCAGTTGCAGCTCCTCACCGTGGTACAGGAACGACATCTTCTGGCGCTTGTCATCGAGCTTCACACCGAAGGTGGGGTCGGCCTTCATCTTGGCGCGCATGCCGAAAGTTACGGCCGCGTCGAAGTTTTGGCGGCGGATCTTGCTGTTGTTTCCGACCACGGTGTTGCGCTTCTCCTCCACGAACAGACGTGAGGCCTTGACCCCGAGGCACTGCACGAGGGCCGCGATGGCCATGGCCCAGTCGATGGTCATCGGTGTGTCGAGCCCGCGCAGCTCGATCGTCTGCTGGCTCTTCGTGTAGGGCGTCAAGTAGCGATAGCGACTGCTGTGATCGGAAAACTGAAGACGGTTTTGCGGGTCGTACTCCATGGGACTCACGCCCGCGACGCCCACCAGCGGAGAAACCTGAAGGCGCTTCGAGCGACAGTCTGCAAAGCGCTTGTCGTAGATGGGAGAGTTGACGCTGAGCGCGGTGAGCTCAGGCATCACCTGCATGATCAAGTTGCAGAACTTGATCTTGACCTTGTCGTTCGGCGCTTCCAGATGGATGTGCATGCCCGCGTTGTTGGCGTTGGTGCGGCCTTGGCGCGCGATGTTTTCGTATCGATATCCGATGGGACATGCGGCACCCGATACGAGGCTCTGTTGATGGCGTCCCGCCGCCTCGATCAGGGCACGCTTCATCGTCCAAAGCTGGTCGCGAAGGACGTCGAGGTTCGTGCTGGGTGCCGTGACCGTTTCCAGCAACGTGAACGTGTCGGGGATCATCACCTTCCCGTCCTGGAACCGGTACACATTCAGGTGGCCCAGCGCGTCCGACGTGCGCGAGAGCGTGGGTTCGATCGAGCGTGCAGCGTCTTGAAGAATCTGGAGACCGAGATAGCGGCTGATGTCAGGCTGCTTCCAGCCGCTGTAGACGGGACCACCTCCCTTGGTCATCATGAGATACTCGATCTCGATTCCCATCTTCACTGGCTTCATCATCGACGACTCCTCGTGACTCTTCTCGTGCGCGCTCTCTTCTCGAGCCTCTCAACACGGAAAGAAACACACCAGATCTCCGAACGTGACTTGCAAGCGTGTGGCCAGCGCGACCGACAGGGCGATGGCCCTTCCGTGCGCAAGCTCGTCAGACGGCAAGGCCGAGACGCCACGCGCTTCAGCTGCCGCGGAGCGCAGCGAGAGGGCGTGCTCTGATGCATCCGGTGCCGCCAGCTCCGCAGCGATCGTCTTGCCTACGAAGGCGACATCGGCCGGTGACTCCTCAGCAATGGCCGCTACGTAGCCGACGACGAGGCCATGGGTCGCACCGGCCGGTCGGCGCCCCGCGCAGATCACGTCGCCCGGCTGTCGCGCGAGCTGTGCGCGCAGCGTCTTCGAGATGCCCACGGCGCCGAGCCGGATCTTGTCGTCCCGGACGACTCGGACCTCGACGGTGGTCCGAAATGTCTCGTCCTGCGCGAGCACGATGCCCTGCCCCTCAGCGAGGTCGAAGCGCTCCATGTCGGCCGTGCTGAACGCAGCCACCCGCCGGCCCACCTGCTCCTTGGGCAGCGGCTGAAGGACGTGGCCGCGCGTGTCCAGCACTGAGACGGGGTCCTTCTCGAAGAAGAACTCTCCGAGTAGGTGCTCCTTGAAATCACGCTCGCCCGGACGCTCGATGCGCTGCATGAAGCGTCGAACCGCGGCCTCGAGACAGGCGATAAACTGCTCGTGGAGCTCCCGGTGCTCGGGCAGCTCCGGGCCGCGTCGTAGCTGCGGCCCGAGCTCGATGTGGAGCCCCGCTACGTTGACGCCTAGCTCACGCAGC
>CAYNOM010001174.1:0-2136 GCA_964398415.1 uncultured Polyangiales bacterium
GTGCTGCGGGTGTTCGGCGTGCGGGCGGTGCAGCCCAGCGGCTTCTTCCCCCGCGATTTCCGTTCGCCCGGCTAGCCCAACTTGAAGGGTTGGGCACCGCGCCAGGTTTTCTTCAGCGTGGTCGGGCACGTATCCACGGGACTTACGTCCGCGGGATCGCCCCGAGAGTCGCGTTTGGCGATGTAGTGCAAACCAACCCCGTTGAGATCCAGCCGGCGGGAATCGAGAGTGCACGTCATCGCACGTGTACCTCCGCCACACCAAGATCCGGAAGAACGGCAAGACGCTGACCTACTGGCGCCTGGTTCGGTCGGTCCGGACAGGATCCAAGGTGCGGCAGGAGACGGTCGCCTACCTCGGCGAATTGGACGCCGAGGGTCGCGCCAAGGCATCGGCCCTCGCACGGCACTTTCTCGGGCCGCGAGCCGAGCAACGCGAGTTGTTCGAGGACACGCGCCGCATTGAGCCGCAGTCCGTTCAACTGTCGGACGTGCGTGCCGAGAATGGGCGCGCCTTCGGCGACGTCTGGCTCGGCCTACAGCTTTGGCGCACGGTCCAGCTCGACGAGTTCTGTGAACGGGTGTTGCCGCGCGGCAAGGAGACGGTTCCCTGGGCGGAGATCGCCGCGATCTTGACGATCGCGCGGTTGTGCGAGCCGTCCAGCGAGCTGCACATCGCCGAGGACTGGTATCGACGCTCGGCCTTGAGCGATCTGCTTGGTGTCGCGCCGGAGAAGATCCACCACACGCGGCTCTATCAAGGTCTGGACCAACTGCTGCTGCACAAGCGCGAACTACAGCAACACCTCAAGAGCAGGCTCGGCGAGCTGTTCGCCATCGACTACGAGCTGCTGCTCTACGACGTCACGTCGGTCTACTTCGAAGGCGAGGCCTTGAGCAACCCGATGGCGAAGCGCGGTCACAGTCGAGACCACCGACCGGACTGCAAACAGGTCTGCCTGGGGCTGGTTGTGACGCGCGACGGCTTCCCGCTCGGCTACGAGCTCTTCGACGGCAACCGCGTCGACGTGACCACCGTCAAGGAAATCGTCCTGGAGATGGAGAGTCGCTATGGCAAGGCCAACCGCGTTTGGGTGATGGATCGCGGCATGGCGAGCGAGGCCAATCTCGAATGGTTGCGCGCCGATGGCCGCCGCTACCTGATCGGCACTCCGCGCAGCGAGTTACGTCGCTGGGAGCGCGAAATCCTTGATCGCAATGGTTGGAGCCAAGTCCGCGACGAACTCGAAGTGAAACTCTGCCATGGCCCTGACGGCGTCGAGACCTTCGTGCTGTGTCGTTCCGCCCAACGCCAGAAGAAGGAGAAGGCGATGCACGATCGCTTTGCCACGCGCATTGCTGACTCCCTTGCGAGTCTGGCGCGCCGGCTTGAACGCGCCGGCAACCCCGAGGATCGTGGCAAGGTCGAGCGACAGGTGGGAAGGTTGCTCGGCAAGAACACGCGAGCAGCGGGCAAGTTCAAGATCCAGGTCGTCGAGGATCCGAGTCGCAAGTCTGGGCTGCGGCTTGATTGGCACGAGGATAACAACTGGGCGGCCTGGGCAGAGATCGCCGAGGGCACCTACATCCTGCGGTCCAACGTGGCGGACTGGTCCGCCGACGAGTTGTGGCGGACCTACACGCAACTCAGCGAGGCCGAGGCGGCCTTCAGGATCCACAAGAGCGATCTGCGGATCCGCCCGGTCTGGCATCAGAAGGCCGAGCGGGTCGAGGCTCACATCCTCGTGTGCTTCCTCGCCTACGTGCTGTGGAAAACTCTGCAGGGATGGCAAAGCAGGGCCGGCCTTGGATCGAGCCCTCGCACCGTGCTTGAGGAGATGCACCGGCTGCAGTCCGTCGACATCGTGCTGCCGCTCACCGAGGGCGGCGAGATGCTGCTGAGGTGCGTCGTCCGACCCGACAAGGCCCAGGCCGACATACTCGCTCGATTGGGGCTCGACCTGCCAAAACGGCTGAAGCCGCTCGCGGGCATCCCAAAATGTAGTGCCTAACCAGCACCGCAGATGGCCGCTATTCGCCAAGGCGAGGCCATCTGCGTCCCCAACCCTTCAAGTTGGGCTAGGTGGCCTGCCAGGCCGGTCGCGTTCTCCTCACAACCCAGAGCCATGCCGATCCA
>CAYNOM010001175.1:0-2135 GCA_964398415.1 uncultured Polyangiales bacterium
GCCTCGCTGTGACGCGCGAACTTCTCGAAGCAAGACTGACCCAGGCGGAACGCGACATCGCGCTCCGAGACGCGCAGATTCGAGTGTATCTGCTCGCCCGCCCACGTCGTGACCCGAGAGCCACCCGCCCGTACTTAGCGCGACGGAGGTGGAGATGTCATACTCGGAGCTGATGCGGTCGTTGGATAGGTTGGAGCAGGGTGTTGGTCGTCGCTACCCGCCGGATGTACGTCGTCAGGTGGTCGCGTGGGTGGCGTGCGAACGGGCAGCGGGTCGATGCTGGGGCGCGCTGTCCGATGAGCTCGGAATCCCTGTGTCGACGCTGGTGCGCTGGTCGTCACGGCCTCGCGCATTGCCGGTCGTCGTCGAGACTCCGCGATCGCCGTCGGCATCGATGGTGTCGATGGTGTCGCCGTCGGGCTGGCGCATCGAGGGCGTGACGCTCGAGCAAGCGTTGGCTCTTCTGGGAGAGCGCTGATGCTGCTGGGGTCGACACGTGCCATCAAGGTATGGGCCTGGCCTGCGCCGGTCGACCTTCGTCGTGGGTTCGATGGGCTCTATGGTCTCGTCGAGCAGCAACTGCGCAAGGAGCCGCTCTCGGGCGACCTGTTCCTCTTCACCAATCGCGCCCGGACGGGTTGCAAGATTCTGCTCTGGGATGGAACCGGGCTCTGCATCTTCCAGAAGCGGCTTGCTCAGGGGCGCTTTGCCAATCTGTTCGCGTCGGACAGCAACCCCGTCGGGGTGTCGCTCACGGCGAGTGAACTCAACCTCTTCATCGAGGGGGCCGCGCGGGTCGTGGCCGCATCGCCGCGTGAAATTCGACCGCAGAATTTGATTGCCAAAGTGCCACGGTTTGGATCATAGCGCCTCGCTGTGACGCGCGAACTTCTCGAAGCAAGACTGACCCAGGCGGAACGCGACATCGCGCTCCGAGACGCGCAGATTCGAGTCTACGAGAAGCTGCTCGCCCAGCTCGCCGCGAAGCTCGAAATCAAGCTACCCGAAGTGTTGGAGCTCAAGCTCGAAGACCCCAAGACGCCGCAAGCTGCACCTCTCTTCGACCCACCACAAGCCCCCGTCCCGCCGTCGGAAGGCGCCGGGGACTCGCCTTCCGACGGTGATACTGCTTCCAGCGACACCAGCGCTCCGCCCAAGAAGCCTCGGAAAGGGCATGGTCGCAAGCCGCAGAACAAGCTGCGCACCGAGACCATCACGGGCCTGCTCGACGACGCCGACATGGTCTGCCCCTGTTGCAGCAAGACCCTCATGCCCATCGCCGGCCAGGTCGAGGCGTCAGAGGTTATCGACGTCCGGCCGCGCGAATTTGTCCTCGTGCGTGTCGAGCGCCAGAAGTATCGGTGCGGTTGTGGGCACATCGAGACCGCGCTCGCCCCTGAAGATGCGCCCGAGCGAGCGGTCGAAGGCGGGCGCTACTCCCTCGAAGTCGCCGCCGAAGTGGTCATCGACAAGTATGCCGACCATATGCCACTCGCGCGGCAGACTCGCATCATGGAGCGGCTCGGGCTCTCCGTGACCTCGCAGAGTCTCTGGGACCTCGTCTGGGCGATGGCCACTCTCCTCGAGCCAGCCGCGCAGGCCGTCAAGAAGGCCATCCTTGCGGAACCCGCTCTCGGCATTGACACGACGTCTTGGAAGAACCTGTCCTCCAGGACCGCCAACCCTTTTCAGCTCTGGTGCATCCGCGCCCCCAAGGCCGTGTTCTTCGAGGTCCGCCGCGACAAGTCGGCCGCCTCGTTCAAAATCCTCCTCGGCGAATTCGCCGGCTGGATTTCGGCCGACATGGCCAGCACGAACATCGCGGGTGTGACAGTTTCGCAGATGACCCGACTCACCGGATGCTGGTCGCACGTCTTTCGCAAGTTCCGCGAAGCCGCGAAGAACCATCCAGCGGCCGAAGCCATGTGCCAACTCATCGGACGCCTGTTCGAGATTGAGGCCATGCCGTTCACCTCGCCCGGCGAACGGCTTGCGGCACGGCGCGCCATGGCCAAACCCGTACTCGCACACATCAAGGCCAAGCTCGACGCCCACAAGTCCGCCGGCTCCGTCACCTCGCTCGACAAAGCGATGCGCTACCTCGCCAACTCCTGGCCGTACATGGTGCGCTACAC
>CAYNOM010001176.1:0-2135 GCA_964398415.1 uncultured Polyangiales bacterium
CTGCATGATCCGTTTTGCCATTCGGGCGCCATGCCGATGTCGCCACGGAAATAGCGCAGGGTGCCTGCCCAATCCTTGACGGCCAGCACCTGATTGGCGGACAGGGCGCAGCGTACCAGGTACGCAGCCGTCTCCAGCCCATCGGCACTCTTCAGCAGGCCCTTGGTGTTGCTCAAGAGCCCGCTCGGATTGCCGTCGCAGTTTCTCGTTCGCCCGTAACAGTTGTAGTACCCACGCCAGCTCCTGAGCTGGCCGTTTCTGGTTCCGAGGCCCGTCATCAGGCCGTTCGACATGCCGTTACCCTCGTCGAGCGCGAACGTTTCCTGCAGGCCTTCGACAGCCTCGGTGCCATTGAACCGCCGCAGGCCGTTCAGGCGTCTCAAGCCGTTGATGCGTCTGATGCCGTTGTAGCTTAGGAGCTGCTTGTCTTGCGCTTCCGGAAGCTCAGTCCACTCCGCGGTCTCGGAATCCAGATCGTCGGCGGTCGGCTGCGCCAGGCAGCCTCCGAGAGTGGCCACGGCCATCGAGACGACCCCGGCCCGCAGGGCGCGTGACAGGTACGAGGGCTGCGGCGGACGAAAGCCGTTCGATGGCGCACCAAACTGCGGATACTGCTCGGTCATGGTGGGGGACGCTCCTTGGCGACCGTTGGGGATGCGGGAGCCTGGGGAGCCCCCGATGGAGCGTTACTGTTTCGCGGGACTCAGCATCTTCGACGCGTTGTCGAGAATTGCCTGGCCACACGTCATTTCGGTCGTGCAAGGTAGGTGGGCGCTGCACATGAACGCAGGCACGAGGCACCTTCGGTACCTGCAGGCGTAGGAGTGCTAATACTCGACGATGCTTGCGCCTCCGCCACACCCGGCCGAGCCTCTGCGGCTCGCAGCGTTGAACGCCTGCCAGATCCTCGACACACCCCGTGAGCTCTGTTTCGACTTGCTGACGCGCGTCGCCGCCGACGTGGCCGACACGGACATCGCGCTCGTGTCCTTGGTCGCCGAGGATCGACAGTGGTTCAAGGCGCGCATCGGGCTCGACGTCACACAGACCGAGCGCAGCATCTCGTTCTGCGGACACACGATTCTCCACACCGAGCCGCTGATCGTGGAGGACACGCTGAGGGACGAGCGCTTCGTCGACAATCCCCTCGTCACGAGCCCGCCCCATATCCGTTTCTACGCGGGCTTTCCGATCCGCTCGCGCGACGGCTATCCACTCGGCTCGCTGTGCGTGATCCACAGGGAGCCGAAGCAGCTGAACGCGCGACAAGAGCTCGTGCTCTCGCGACTTGCGCAGCAAGTGGAGCTCGAGCTCGAGGTGCGACGTCGAATACTCGAGACCGAACGTCAGCTGGAGCAGGAGCGGGACCAAACGCGCATGCGTTCCCTTTTGTGTCAGGCTCTGATCCACGACATGAAGAGCCCCATGTTGGTCGTCACCTTGGCCGCCGAAGCGCTGCAAGCAGGCGCGCTGAATCGCGATCGCGCGGCGCTACTCGTGGGGGAGATCCTGGCCGCCAGTGACACCCTGGCGCGCATGGTCTTCGATGCGCTCGACATGGTGCATCGCGGCGAGCCTGCGCTCGTGCCGCGACTCGAGGTGTGCGATCTCGTGCAGATCCTCGGCCGCGTGCATCACGCCTTCGTGCGCCTGTTCGCCGCGCGCGGCATCGAGCTCGTGCTCGACTGCCCGTCCTCACCCGTCAACCTGCGAGTGGACCCCGAGCTGACGCGGCGGATTCTGCACAACCTGCTCGACAATGCGTACAAGTACGGCGGCTCGAGTCGGCGCATCCAGATGGGCGTGCGCGCGAGCGCAGACCTCGCACGGTTCTGGGTCGAAGACGAAGGTCCCGGCATCCCCGAAAGCCTGCGCAAGAGCGTGTTCGATCTATACGCCCGCCTCGATCCCCAGCGGCGCGAGGCGGGCCGCAGCGGGCACGGTATCGGGCTCGCATTTTGCGATCTGGCCGCACGTGCACACGGCGGACGGATCGAGGTGCAGGACGGCCCGAACGGACGCGGCTGCCGCTTCTGCGTGGAGTTGCCGCGCGACCTCGAGCTCAGCGAGCACGTCGCGCTGTAATCTCGAAGTGACGTGCGTGACAGCGCTCAGCTCGAGGTAGCAGTGCGCCT
>CAYNOM010001177.1:0-2133 GCA_964398415.1 uncultured Polyangiales bacterium
GCCTTCAGCATCGCAGGGGCAAGTTTGGAGGACCGCACCAGGGCGATGGACGGAAGCCGACGCTTGCGGGCCGGGCGCCCATTCCGATTTGGTCCAGAGTTGTCAAGGTCGAAACGTGGTCGCCATCCGCCGCGGGCCCGGCGAGGTCAGGGGAAGGCGAGCGCACCTGGATGGCGGAGGTCTGGTTCAGGGACAGACAAGCCGACGACGAGGGCGAGGTAGACGGCGTGCATGAGCTCTCGCCATGGGGTGTTCCGTCGTTCCTCAGCGCGCTGGGTCACGGCGCGAAAGAGGGTGAGCGCGGAGTAGGCGATGCGGCGCAGGAGCATGAGTGCGAGTGCGCCGTCGGGGTCGCTCTCGATCCAAGGTCGCTCGTCCTCGCGAAAGGCGACGTCGAGGGTGTGGTGGCAGTTGTTTTCGACGCCCCAATGGGCGCGCACTGCATGCAGCCACTGCGACGGGGTCAATCGTTCTGGCGCGAAGCTGCAAAGAAAGTAGCGAGTCTCGTAGGCGAGGCAGCGTCCGCTGTGGTCGCGCGTCTCGCTGTCGACGCGGATGAAGGTCTGTAGGTGACTCCAGTCGAGGAAGCCCTCGAGGTTCTCGCTGACGAAGACACGGCGCATCACACTCGTATTGCCTGTGACGTCTTCGGTGAAGGCATCGGCCTGGTCTCTGTGCGCAAGGATGCGCTCTGCCTCGGCGCGCAAGGAGGGCTGGGCTCCTTTGAGGCTGAACAGGTAGTCGTAGCCCGCGTCCACGACGAGCGACGCATTGGCGAGCGAGCAGGCCCCGGCGTCGTAGGAGACGAGCTGAAAGAGCTGCGATGAACGAGGATACGCCCTGATGAGCGCGCGAAATGCCGCTTCGAAGACGCCCATTTCGTTGGTGGCCGCGGGAATCGGGTAGGCATCGATACACGGCCGGGCACGGGTGCTCACGAGCGCCGAGGTCACCGTGCGTAGTACGCCGTGCGCGCCACGCCCCTCGCCATGCGGCTGATACTGGGCATAATCGCCCGCCCAGCTCGACAGCGCGGTGGACTTGCCGTCCATCGCCACCATCCCGAAGGGTAAGGTCTCAGGGGCCAGCGCCTTGCGTCGATGCGCGTGGCGAATCAGTCGATGCAGCGCTTGCCGCAGGGCCAGCGGGCTGAGACGACACAACAGGTCGCGCGCCGTCGTGTCGGGAAGCCGCCCCGTGAGCTTCAGCAACCGGCGCATCCTGGGCGCCATCTGCGCCGTGAGCTGCTCCAACTCGAGCAGACTGCGGCAGCCGGCCACCATCCCCACCACCACCGCGCGCAAGACTGAGGCGATTCCACGGCGGCGGCCTCGACGCGCACGGGGGTCGTCCACCTCGTCCAGCGCCGCCTCCGGAAGCCGCTTGGCGAGCATCCCGGCGATTCGTTTGGTCATCCGAATATCGTTCACGAACACCTCCTTGGCTTGCACACAGCGGGCTCTTGAACGATCTTTGACGAGCCCTTTCGTCGCGGGATGCCGGGCCCGCGGTGTAGCAACTCAGGATTCGCTCGGATTCGTCGGCGGCGGAAGGGCATTTTCAACGAGACGCCGCATGACGTGCGGCGAAACGACTCGCCGCGTGACGTGCGGCGCTGCCGCTACGCGCGGGTCCAGAGGGGATAGGTCATCGCGAGCACGCGGTCGTAGAGGGCATCGACCTCGGCGGCTTCCGCATCGCTGATGTAGCCCCACGCGCAGGCGACGCTGAGCGCTGCGCGCGACTCGTTGGCCGAACCGCGCGCGCTCTCGAGCCGTGAACGACGGTGCCCTGCGTTGTTGTACGCGGCCTCCGCGAGGTTGAGCACGACGCTCGAGGCCGACCGCTTGAGCTGATCGGCCAGGCTGCGATCGTAACGATGAATGCGCTCGATGAGGGGCCGCAATCGGCGGATGGCTTCGAGGGCGACTTCTTGCGACAGGAGGTTTGCGTGGGCTTTCTGCTGCATGCCCTGTCCACGCGCAGGCGGCGTGACAGCGCGGGCTCGTCGCGCTCACGTTCACTCGTGGCGCTGGCGCGACGCGTGCGCGCTTCGGGGCAGCACCAGAAAGCGCGCGGAAACCGTGCGTGGTCGGGGGCGCGTGCGCGGGTCGGGCAACAGGGCTCGGGGAC
>CAYNOM010001178.1:0-2133 GCA_964398415.1 uncultured Polyangiales bacterium
GAGAAGATGTTCTTCTTGCCCTTCTTGGCCACCGTGAGGTCACCGGACTGCAGCGCTGCGTAGGGGATGGCGTTGACGAGATCGCGGAGCGTGACGCCGGGCTGCATCTCACCCTTGAAGCGCACGAGCACCGACTCGGGCATGTCGAGGGGCATCACGCCGAGCGCGGCGGCAAACGCCACGAGGCCCGAGCCTGCAGGAAACGAGATGCCGAGCGGGAAGCGCGTGTGCGAGTCGCCGCCCGTGCCGACCTGATCGGGCAGGAGCATGCGGTTGAGCCAGGAATGGATGATGCCGTCGCCGGGGCGCAGCGACACGCCACCACGCGTCATGATGAAGTCGGGTAGCGTGTGGTGAGTGTCGATGTCGACGGGCTTCGGATAAGCCGCCGTGTGACAGAACGACTGCATCGTGAGGTCGGCCGAGAAGCCGAGGCAGGCGAGCTCCTTCAGCTCGTCGCGCGTCATCGGACCTGTGGTGTCTTGCGAACCCACCGTCGCCATGCGCGGCTCGCAATAGGTGCCGGGCCGGATGCCCTGCGTGCCGCAGGCGCGACCCACGATCTTCTGCGCGAGCGTGTAGCCCTTGCCCGTATCCTGGGGTGCAACCGGCAGACGAAACGCCTCGCTCGGCCCAAGCCCGAGGGTCTCGCGCGCCTTCGCGGTGAGGCTGCGCCCGATGATCAGCGGAATGCGCCCTCCGGCCTGGACTTCGTCGAGCAGCACGTCGGTTTTGAGCGAGAGCTCGGCTATCACCTCGCCCTTGTCGTTTTCGACCTTACCCGCGTAGGGGTAGAGGGTGATGACGTCGCCCATGGCCATGCGGCTGACGTCGAGCTCGATGGGGAGCGCGCCGGAGTCTTCCATCGTGTTGAAGAAGATGGGTGCGATCTTGCCGCCGATGCAGACGCCGCCGCTGCGCTTGTTGGGCACATACGGGATGTCGTCGCCCATGTGCCAGAGCACCGAGTTGGTCGCCGACTTGCGCGACGAGCCCGTGCCCACGACGTCACCCACGTAGGCGACCGGATGGCCCTTCTTCTTCAGCTCTGCGATCTGCTTCGATGCGTCGGTGATGCCCTCACGCGGATTCTTGAGCATCGCCATGGCGTGCATCGGGATGTCGGGACGCGACCAGGCCTCGGTCGCCGGCGACAGGTCGTCGGTGTTCGTCTCGCCCACCACCTTGAACACCGTGACCGTCAGCTTCTCGGGCAGCTTCTTGCGCGAGGTGAACCACTCGGCGTCCGCCCAGCTCTGTATGACGCGCTTGGCGTTCGCGTTGCCAGCTTTGGCCTTCTCGGCGACGTCGTGGAAGGAGTCGAACATGAGCAGCGTGAACGACAGCTGCTTGGCCGCGAGCCCACCGAGCTCGGCGTCGTCGAGGAGCTCGATCAGGGGCGCGATGTTGTAGCCACCGAGCATGGTGCCGAGCAGCTCCACCGCGCGACGCTTGTCGACGAGGGGAGAAGTGGCCTCGCCCTTGGCGAGCGCCGCGAGGAAGCCGGCCTTGACGTAGGCGGCCTGATCGACGCCAGGCGGGATGCGGTTCTCGAGTAGATCGAGCAGCGTCTGCTCCTCGCCCGCAGGGGGCGCCTTGAGCAACGCCACGAGCTCGTTGGTCTGTTCAGGGCTGAGTGGGAGGGGTGGGACCCCCTGAGCGGCGCGCTCCGCGACGTGCTTTCGGTAGGCTTCGAGCATCCTGGTCTCCTTGCTCAGGAAAGTAGCGGCCGACGGTTCATGCGTAAAATGGATTATTTGCATCGATGCCATAATGATTGCGCATGGATCTACTCCTCCTTCGTTCCTTGCTCAGCGTGGCCGCACACGGCTCGATCACGGACGCGGCGGCATCGCTCGGCGTCTCGCAGCCGGCACTGTCACGACGCATCCAGCAGCTCGAGGAGGAGCTCGGCACGTCCATGCTCGAGCGCAGCCAGCGCGGTGTGACCCTGACAGAGATGGGTCGGCTCGTGCGCACCGAGGGCCAGTTGCTGGTCGAGCGCTACGAGCGCATGCGCGAGAGCGTCGCCGCCCACTTACGTCTTCAGACAGGAATCGTGCGCGTAGGAGGTGGTGCGTCAGCCGTGGCTTACCTCATGCCGCCAGCGATCTCGCGCTTTCAGCGTGAGCA
>CAYNOM010001179.1:0-2132 GCA_964398415.1 uncultured Polyangiales bacterium
CTGATTGGACACGAACACCAGGCGACCCGTCACGGGGCTGTAGTCGGGGTCGATGTGGGTGCCCGCCCCGTCTCGCAAGATCGTGCGCGATGCCTGGCCCTGGTCATCCATGACCTCGATGCCAAACAGATTGCTCTCGGCGCTCGCGAGCCAGAGCTGACCCGGTGCCGCGAACCGCACGCCCCCCTGGGCTGCCCCGGTGTCGTGAAGTGCGAAGGGCTGAAACTGCGGGCAGGCCGGAAAATCTGGAGCGTTGAGCCCCGCAGACACCTGCGCGCCGTCGACGTAGACCTTCGCCTTCTGGCTGCTCGCATCCAGCGTCACCGCGAGATGGATCCAGCTTCTCTGCGCATAGGAACCCAACGTCACCAGGCCAGTCGCGGACGGCTCCAAGGCCACGCTCGGATCACCCGTGAACCACTGGAGCACAAACGACGTCGCATCGACGCGGCGGGTTGCGAGACCAAAGCGACCGCTCTCGTCTTGGCCTGCGTGCAGGTACACGACCTGCGACTTGGTGGTGCGTTCGTCGGCATCGACGAATAGCCAGTTCGAGAAGCTGAGTGACTGCTCCGCCGGGCTGGGCGCACTGTCCCCACTCGGCGAGAGCTTCGTGCGGTCGGTCAGCGTGATCGGCAGCTCGACGTGGCTGGTAAAGCCGTTGAACACGCCCGCGAGCTGGACGACGCCGGTTCCCGTTCGGGCGACGTCGACATGCGCGTTCTGGAGGTCATCGAACTTGGCGATGAGTCGATTCTTGTTGCTAGCCTCCGCCCTGCTGCACGAGCTGCCGACGAGCTGGCACAGGTCGGCGCCACTCGGGACGTCGACATAGTCGGCCGTGCCGCGAGGACGATCGAACGAGTAGTGTGCGAGTAGCCTGGGCCCCGTTCCTGCCGTCACCGCGCTGGCCACGATCGGGCGTGTTCCCCAGAGCGTGTCGTTGGCCAGTTGGGCGTTCTGCTTCGCGGGATCGGGAGCCATGGCGGCGCTCTGAAGGCCGTCCACCGCGGCACCCCTGACGAAGTCGACCCAGGCCGACTGATTGTCGTTGCGCGCGAAGACGAGCTCGACGATGCCTTTCTCCTCGACGGGCTCCACGCCCTCTCGTGTCATCGGGATGGGGAGCGTATTGGCCTTGCCGCCAACCAGGAGACGAAGGCGCGGATTGGCGTCGGGGTACGAGTACCAGACTTCCTTGCCCACCGCGTCGAGACGCGGAAGAGGTCGTGCCGCGACGAGAAAGACGTTGGGCGAGCTGTCGATGTAGAGCTCGAGCACGCGCGCCGGAACGGGGGAGTAGTCGTAGTAAAGGTGGTAGACGAGCTCGGACGCGTCTTCGGCGACCTTACGCAGATGAAAGGCTGTGCATTGCCCACCCTCGCACGCGCGTGGCGTGCACACCGAGCCGCCGATGCGGATGTCGCGCCGACACTCCTCGGCGAACCCGGCGCACTCGGCACCACTGCTGCACGCCTTGTTGGCCTGCGACGTCGACGTGCCGATGAGGGCTTCCTGCCAGGCGAGCAAAGCATCGCCATCGGTGTTCACCTCAGCGTTCACACAGGCTGTCGAGGCTGCGGGTCCGTAGTAGCTGGTGCAGTCACCGCACGCCGCGCGATGCTTGGTGACGCCTCCCTGCTCGCAGGTATCGCCCATCAGCCTTGCGGCCATCAGGTCGTAATCGAAACGATCGAGGGAGCCACTTCGGTCGAGGTCCCAGGCCGGAGCCGGAACGCTGCAGGTCTCCCGCATGCAGGACTGACGCAGCGCGAGCTTGCCTCCGTCGCAACGTGCCTTGCAGAGCAGGTGCTGACCGAGGGCGTCGAGCTCCATGTCCTGAGCATTTGCTGTCGCAGCGATGCCGAACCCCACCGCGAGCAGCGCCCACCACACCTGAAACGCTCGACGGATCATGGGCTCACCGCCCCTCGGTCGTAGCTGCTGCGCTGGAGGGCACCGTCCGCCGGCGCGGGTGCGAACACCTGCGCGCGCCGAGCAAAAGAGAACGCCACGGGCGCGTCGCCTGGCACTACCGCCTTGGCCGTGAACACGATGCCGGGGCGAAGGGTCTCGTCACTCGCAAACGAGTGGATGAGAACCTGAAACGTGCCATCACCGCGCGCCTTCCA
>CAYNOM010001180.1:0-2131 GCA_964398415.1 uncultured Polyangiales bacterium
GACGCTCATCGACCTCGCCGCCGAAGAAGTCGGCGAGGAGGCGCTCGTGGCCGAAGCGGTTCGTCTTGCCGACCAGACCTTCGCCTCGCAGCAGGCTGACGCGGCATCGAAGCGGCTCCTGCAGAACGTTTTCGAGCTGCGCGCGCAACGAATCGTCGCCATCCGTGCGGCCGGTCGGCTTGACTGGATTCGAGAGACGGGAGCACGCCCTCGCATGCTCGACTCCGTCGAGAGCGGACTCTTGGCGCAGCGGGCAACATGGGACGATGTCACCGATCCTGTCGACCCGAGTGTCGTGCGCACGATGCTGGAGTGGGCCTGGGGACAAGCCGACGTTCAGGAGGCCCTGCGCGACGCTCACCGGTTGGAGGACGCAAACACGAGCACGCTGAAGCAGCCGTTCTTCGACACGGTGAATGCGTGGCTCAATGGCTCACGCTTCCGAGACATCGCGCCGGTATCGAAGCTGGCGCTCGACGACCTCTTGGGCGTCCACGGACGCGTCGTGTCGTACGTGCTGCAAACGGTGATCGAGCAGGGAGTCGGCCTGCTGGCGAAGCTGCTGGAGGGCAAAGGCCAAGTATTGGCTCCAGCGGTACTCGCGTTCCCCGATCACCTGCGGTTTGGCGTTCCCACAGCTGCAGCTCGGGTTCTCGCAAGTGGCGGAGTTCGACATCGAAGCGCGGTGGTGGAGCTCGGAAACGCGCTTCGCGCGGGGACCGACGACCGCACCGCACTTTTTGCCGCTGCGCGCCGAGGCATGCGCGTGAACGCAGCCGCCTGGGCGGAGCGCCTCGGCACGCTGGTCTACACGAACACCATCTGGGACCTGTCGGCGGCGCTCGGCGACCAAGACGAGGAGGCGCGATGAGCTCGTTGCCGAGCCCCTGATGATTGCGCTCCGCGTGATAGTGCACGACGTACTTGCGCACGACCGTGCGCAGGTGACTTCGCCGAGCACCGCGACGTGCTCAAGACACGTGTACGCGCCACCATCACTGTGCTGAGCCTCTGACCTCGCTCACGGTACGGCGTGAGCCCGTAGCGACGCACCAGCACCATGAAGAACTTCCTGCACCAAGGGTCCGGCAGTGAGAACTGGTATGGGACGGGAGGATCGGCCTTCTCCAACTCGGGCAGGCGGTCGAGGATGCGCTCCTTCGCGTTGCCCGCGGCCACACGCTCGCCCGCCGTGGTGGCGCCGGCGAAGAGGGCTTCGAGGTCGCGCGGCTTCTGGAGGAGTTTCGCGTCGTCAATGGGCTGCGAATCTGGATCGACGGGCGCCCCGCGCAAGTTGGCTCGCCATCCGGGCGGGACAGCCTCTCCAGCGTCGGGTATGGCGTCGGGTTTCCGAATCTGATCCCAGCATCAGGCGGCCTCCCGGCTCGCGGTCGCTGAGCAGCGAACTGGCGACGGTCCACTCAGCCGGCGAGGGTCCACAGTAAGCCCGGTTGACGTGGGTGTGGTGCCGCGTGCAACATCAACGTGCGGGGTTATGCCTCTTTGCGTCCTTGGCTCGGGTCCAGGACGACGGCGTTGCCGGTGAGGACGTACCCCGCAAGAGATGACCCGAAGCCAGCTCTGACCCCATCTGCGCTCACGCGCACGCCGATGCTCCAGGCGACCTTCGAGACCCGCGGAGGGGAGGACGGTCCGACCCGGCTCCAAGCAGCGGAGCGCTTCATGACACGGATCCTGATCACCGACTCGGCCGGCCGCGTTGGCCGTGACCGGCGCCGCCCCCTCGAGGTGCGCGGGTACGAGCTGCTCGGGCTCGAGTTCCGCCGCGAGTTCGAGGACTCCCCGCCGCAAGCGGGTGCCCAGTGAAGATCGTCCATGTCATCCACGGCTACCCCATGCGGTACAACGCGGGCTCGGAGGTCTACACGCAGGCCCTCTGCCACGCGTTGGCCGAGCGGCACGATGTCCACGTCTTCACGCGCGAGGAGGACGCCTTCGCGCCCGACTTCCGGCTGCGCACCGAGCAGGATGAGGACGACGCGCGTGTGACGGTCCACCTCGTCAACAATCCGCGCCTCAGGGACCGCTACCGCGCGACCGGCATTGACCAGCGCTTCGCGGAAATGGTCGACCGCGTGAAGCCAGACGTCGTGCACGTCGGCCACCTCAA
>CAYNOM010001181.1:0-2131 GCA_964398415.1 uncultured Polyangiales bacterium
CGATCTCTTTTTGATCTGCAAATGGATCCCTGCCAAGCTGCTAAGTCCATTTTAGCTGCCTGATGGGGTGTGCTCTGAAGTGCTGAGTCCTCAGGATTTCATCATCGACTCAAGCCGCTTTTGCATGAGGAACGCATTGAGGAGTTTTTTGACGACATGCTTGTCGTCGTCGGGGAGTTTTTCGACTTCTTGGAACTGGCGGAGCAACTCGCGGTCTTTGAAGTCGGCCTTGGCCGCGTCGGTGGTGGAGCCTTCGAGGAGGTAGTCGCAGGAGACGCCGAGAACGTCTGCCATTCTCTGGAGAGTGTCAGCGGAGGGGCGAGAGACACCGCGCTCGTAGCGACCGACGTGCGTGTAGTGCAGGTCGACTTTCTCACCGAGTTCACTCTGGGAGAGGCCTTTGGCCTTTCTCAGTTCGCGGAGGCGGTCGGCGAAGGCTGCTTTTGTGTCCTCGGATACAGCATCAAGGCTCTGCATGGCCAGGAATCGTAGCGCCCAGGCAGTAGGTGGAGAAGAAATGTCAGACATCGGGGCCTTATGAGGAGGCTGATTTGCTTGATTTAAATACAGCGAGGATGCTACAGGGTCAAGCATCGGTGCTTGGTCGAAAAAAGTGGAGGATTTTCTCGTATGGCCCGGATCAAAGATGACGAAATCGAGCGTTTGAAGTCCCAGATCAGCGTTGAGCGGCTAGCTGAGTCGACCGGTGTGGAGCTCAAGCGCCACGGCAAGGACCTTCTGGGCCGCTGCCCGTTCCACGACGACAAGACGCCGAGCCTGGTGATCACTCCGGAGAAGAACCTCTGGCACTGCCTGGGCGCGTGTCAGACGGGCGGGAGCGTGATCGACTGGGTGATGAAGCGGGAGGGGGTCTCCTTCCGTCACGCAGTGGAGCTGCTGCAGGAGGATTCTCCTTCTTTAGTAGCCGAGCCGCTCTCCGCCGGTGCGGCGGCAAAGCCCCCGAAGAAGGCGACGACGCGCAAACTCGCTGGTGTGCTTGAGACGGGGATGAGCGACGAGGTGCTGATGGAGCGGGTGGTGAGCTTTTACGAGCGCACTCTCGAGGAAAGCCCGGAGGCGCTCGCGTACCTGGAAAAGCGCGGCCTCAAGCACCCCGAGCTTCTGAAAACTTTCCGTCTCGGCTTCGCCAATCGGACCCTGAGCTACCGGCTCCCCGCCAAGAATCGGAAAGAGGGAGCCGCGCTCCGCGAGCAACTCCAGCACATCGGCATCCTGCGCGAGAGTGGCCACGAGCACTTCAACGGCTCGCTGGTCATCCCCGTTTTCGACGAGCAAGGCCGCGTGGTGGAGATGTACGGGCGCAAAGTCGGCGACAAGCTCCGCAAAGGGACGCCGCAGCATCTGTACCTGCCGGGGCCGCATCGCGGGGTGTTTAACATTCATGCGTTTTTTGCATCGAAAGAGCTGATTCTATGCGAATCGCTGATGGATGCTCTGACCTTTTGGTGTGCGGGCTTCCGGAACGTCACCTGCTCGTACGGCATCGAGGGCTTCACGCCGGAGCTAAAAGAAGCTCTGAAAACGCACGGCACCGAGAAGGTGCTCATTGCCTACGACCGAGACGAAGCGGGCGACAAGGCCGCGGAGAAGCTGGCGACGGAGCTGAACGCGCTGGGCATCGAAGCGTGGCGAGTGAAGTTTCCCAAGGGCATGGACGCGAACGAGTACGCGCTCAAAGTCGGACCCGCGGAGAAGTCGCTCGGCGCCGCTCTGCGCTCGGCAGAGTGGCTGGGCAAGGGCGTCGCTCCCGAGCCTGAACCGGGGCTCGTCCAGGTATCTCCGATCAGGACACAGCCGCCCGAGCCCCCACCGGCAGAGGGGCCGCGTGAAGCAACTAAGGAAGAGAACCTCGAAAAGAGCGAGGGAGAAGCCGAGTCTGAAGAGGCATCCATTTCTTCTTTAGTTGCCGGGCAGCCGCCATCAGAAGCGAGCGAAAAGTCTGATAGCCCCGTCGATGGCCGTGCTGACGAACTCTCTTTCAAACTCGGCAATCGCCGCTACCGGGTGCGCGGGCTCAGCAAGAACCAAAACCCCGCCGCGCTCAAAGTAAACCTGCTCGTCCAGCACACCGAAGACGGCACCTTTCACGTGGACACGCTGGAGCTGTACA
>CAYNOM010001182.1:0-1200 GCA_964398415.1 uncultured Polyangiales bacterium
GCCGTCGCTCGACCCCGTACGCGTCTTCCCAAAATCACACCCACTCACGGTCTAGGAGAGCCATCTGTTCTCGCTCGTCGCGCAGAGCACGAGCGACCTCGAGATCGCACAAGGGCAGTGGGACCGGCTCATCGGCATCGTTTCGATGGAGGACTTCCCCGATTTTCTCTACCACTACCTCGTTTCGATCGGTGTCGACGCACGCAAGCAAAGGCTCTTCGCCGATCTCAAGGACCGAGTGCGTGCTCGCGACGCAGTGTTCGACTGGCTCGACAATCTCAGTGATGCGGCCGAGTGGTACGTTGCGCTCGGGGACCCAAACGACGAGCTCTGGGCGAGCTTCGCTGGAGCGAAGGCGCACGTGCGCGAGCTCAAGTTGTTCCGGGTCGATCAGTACAAGCCGCTCGTGCTAGCGCTCCGAGAGCGAATTCGGGCCAAGACCATCGACGTCACGAGCCTGCTCCGGATGTGCGCCATCGTCTCGCTGCGCGCGACGATCATCATGCGCCGCAACACGGCGGATGTGCTTCGCGCCTATCAGGCCGCGGTGAAGGCTGCGCTCGATGGAAGCGCAAGAAGTGTGGCGGACCTCTTCGAGTCGATGAGCGCGCTCTATCCGAGCGACGAAGAGTTCGAGTCGTCGTTCGCGAGCACCTCACTCGACGTGAGCGGTCCACGAAAGAAGCTCGTCAAGTACTTGCTGTGCGCGCTCGAGGGGGCAGAAGGAAATACCCGACCCGACTTTGAAACGGATCCTGCTTCCATCGAGCACATCCTTCCGGAGAACGCCACCGGCGAGTGGCTAGCGCAGTTCAGCGAAGAGGACCGCAGCCGCTTCACTCAGCGCGTCGGTAACCTCACGCTGCTCGAGCCGGCTCTCAATCGTGAGGCGGGCAACGCCCCGTTCGAGACGAAGCGCACGCTTTTTGCCAAGAGCTCCTATGCGATGACGAAATCGATACAGGCTCCCGAATGGACCACGGAAGCCATTCGAGAGCGCCAGCGCCGCTTGGCAAAGCTCGCCGTCCGCGCCTTTCGCCTCGACTACTGAGACGCGCGAATTCCGAGCGTAGACCGGCGCGCGTCAGAGGCGAGCTGCCGCGATCGTGACGGTGTGCCGCAGGTGCTCTGCGCGACGGCTCGCTTTCCGCCGGATTCAGGCGCGCTCGCGAGCTCGTGCACGTGGCACTGCAGTTGCAG
>CAYNOM010001182.1:1210-2131 GCA_964398415.1 uncultured Polyangiales bacterium
GTGAACGACCGTTGCGATGAGCAGCGAGAACCTTCACGAGCCGAGCGAAGCGCTGAGCCAAGAGACCGTCGAGCGCCACCGCGGCGTCGTCTCGCTGATCGAAGAGCTCGAGGCAGTCGATTGGTATCAGCAGCGAGCGGAAGCTACGAGCGACGGCCAGCTCAAGCGCGTGCTGCTCCACCACCGCGACGAGGAGATCGAGCACGCGGTGATGATCCTCGAGTGGCTGCGACGCCGTGACCCGCGCATCGATGCGATGTGCCGCACCTATTTGTTCACGGAAGCAGACATCGTCGAGGTCGAGAAGCAGGCCGAGGCGAAGGTCGACGGCGGTGCCGGCGCGCCCGAGCGCGCGCGCAGCGAAGGCGCGCTCGGCATCGGCAGCCTGAAGACCACGCACGAGGAGGCCGCGACATGAGCATCGACCTGCTGAAGCGCTCGCTTGCGCCGATCGTGCCCGCGGCGTGGGCCATGATCGATGAAGAGGCCAAGCGCGTGCTCGAGCAAAACCTGGCCGGCCGACGGCTCGTCGACTTCGACGGACCGCACGGGTGGGAGTACGCCGCGGTCAACACCGGGCGCTTGCTGGATGACGAGCCGCGCCCCTGAGTGCACATCGGCTTGCGCGAATTATTGCCGCTGATGGAGCTCCGCGTGCCGATGCGCATTCCGCTGATGGAGCTCGATAGCGTGGGCCGGGGCTGTGACAATCCGGACCTCAGCGTCATCGTGGACGTCGCCGAGAAGGTCGCGCAGGCGGAAGACGTCGCCATCTTCAGCGGCTTCGCCAAGGCCGGCATCACCGGCATCTTGCCGGCGAGCCCGCACGAGGCACTCCGCGTGCAGCAGGTGGCCGAGTGGCCGCGCGCGCTGCTCGAAGCCAAGGAGCGACTGCGGCAAGCCGGCATCTCGGGACCGTAT
>CAYNOM010001183.1:0-2130 GCA_964398415.1 uncultured Polyangiales bacterium
GATCAGCCGCTAACCCGAAGTATTTACGAGGCGCGTGGTGAGCGCGCCACGACGGGAGACTGGCGGGTAGGTCTTCATATAGGGGGCGGCGAGCAGTAGCTATCGACCACTACGTCGTTGATGGTGTCGGCGAGCGAGAGGGCACCCGACTGCACCTGACCGAGATCGAAGTTGCGACCATCGGTGGCTTCGGGCAGCGGCGCCTGTCCTGCATAGGCCACAGACCAGCCGTCGCCCACGTGGCTGCTGTCACCGAGCCTGCAGCCCGTGCCGCAGCCGCAGGGTCCCTCGAGCAACTCCGTAAGCGCATCTTTCTCGTAGCCCGCACGCGTGAAGCTGAACACGCGCACGCGCGCCTTCTTCAGGGCGCTGGCCGTCTCGGTCAGGCTGCGCAAGGCCGGGTAGTCGCCCTCGCGTGGAAAGTCGGTGAGGTTCGTCTGGCCATCGCCATCGCGATCGCCGTAGTTGTCGGGCGCCTCGAGGAAGCTGTCGTCGGTGGCCACGATCACGACGCGCGTGGCGTTGTCGCGCCATGGAAACTCGCTGGCCGCGGCGTACAGCGCGTCGAGCGCGTTCTCTTCGCAGATCGGGTTTTGCGTGGTGGGGCCGCTCGGCCCGTCACCCGGGTTCCTATTGGGCGTCGTATAGGTGGAGCGCACGCGGGCGAAGGCCGACTGTAACGTCGAGGCGTCGGTGTGCACGACACCACCTTCGAGCGGGCCCGTGGTGTCGAACGCGAAGTTGTCGACGAACGAAACGAGCCCGAAGTGGGCGTCGGGCGCGAGCGCGTTCGCGGCGCTCACGACGCGCGCGATGTCGCTCTCGAGCTGGTCGAGCACAAAGCCCATGGAGCTCGACACATCGAGCGCCAGCACCACGTCGACCACCTCTGTGCAGGGCCCCGCATCGCTCCGATCGACGGGAGCGGGTGGCGTGACTCCGTCATCCGGGTTGCCAGCGCCGTCGTCGCCGCCGTCCCCAGCGCCCGCATCTGACGCCTGCCCCGCAGGGTCTGCCGACGTCAACACGGCACGTTCGGTATTGGCGCTACAGCCGCCGAGGCAAAGCATGACCAAGCAAGTGAGCCATTCTCGTTTCATGGTCGGCATGCTTGCGCGAGCGAACGCGCGTTACTGTGAGAATGCGCTCAGCGCTCGGTGAGCACTTGGAGCAGCCGATCGACGGCGGGTGCGCCCAGGGCCCGGTCGAGCATGCCCCAAACCGGATCGAGCTCGCGACCGAACACGAGCTTGCGCTGTGCCTCGTCACGCGCCGTCAGCGCCGCATCGCGAGCGAGCAGGGGGGAGTCGCTGCGCAACAGCCCGCACCAGTGCGCGAAGTAGCGGTCGACATAGCTACGCGCCGCCTCGAGCTCGTTCGGGGCGTGGGTGAACAGAGCCATCCATGGCGATAGCAAGGCGCGCTGGCGCAGGGGCGCCGTGCCGGGCGCAAAGCGCGCGTCGCGGGTGATGTCCTCGAGCACCTCGCTCAGGGGCGAGAAGCACAGGTCGACGTAGGACAGGCACACGCCGAGATCGCGCTTGGGCAACAGATCGACGTGGAAGCTCGCCCGCTCGCCAAACCGGACCACGTCGAGCACGAAGTGGGGCACCGGACTCTCCGGCCGCGTGAACACCACCATCATGCAGGAATCGATGGCCGGCGCCTCGAGCCTGAAGTGCGCGCTGACCACCTTCTCGACCGTGGCGCGACCGCGATAGACGCGCAGCTCGCCCACGCGCTTGCCCTGCTGCGTGATGTCTTCCCAGGCGGGACTGTCCGGCGCGATGTCCACACATCCGATCTGTTCGATCAAGCGCGCCATCGCGCGCGTGCAGATCGCTTCGGGATCGAGCTTTCGTTCGGAAGTCATGACCACGGCTCCGGGTCTAGTAGCACAGGCTCGCCCGGAAAGCGGCCAAACGGCGCCCGGCCGAGCTACAATCGCTGCAACGTGGACATTCAGCCCCTGCCGGAGCTGCTCGACGAGCTGCTACACGACGCCAGCGACGACGGCCTCGAGGTCTGTCTTGCCAGCTCTGGTGAGCTGCCCGAGGCGCAGCTCGACGCGGTGGCCAGCGAGTACGTCCTGCGCTTCGAGCGCGCGCTCGGCACCGTGGTGGCCCAGCG
>CAYNOM010001184.1:0-2130 GCA_964398415.1 uncultured Polyangiales bacterium
TAACACGCGCCCGGCCTGGCCAAACAGGCGCAGACAGACCGGGGTTGTTCCGCCTGGTCATGCGCCATGGTACCGTCCCGCGGGGGGATGAGACGGTGCGACGCAGTCGAGCTCGTTCGGTTCTATGGCTGCTACTCGCCGTTGCGACGTCCCTGGGCTTCTACGAATCCGGGAAGCGGCACGGGGGCTACGTCATCCCGTGCTCTGGCCTCATGCAGCTACCGGCCAACGAGCTCATGTTCGCAGCCTGGTTTATGGTTTGGGGCTCTGCGACAGCGGCGTTTCTGTCGCTCGCACTGGTCGACTCGGGCATCGCAGTCCGACTGCACGATGCGCTGCGCGCCCTGCTCAGCCGACCGCCGCGCGCAATTGCGCTAAGCGCGTTGGCGGTTCTCGGCGGAGCACTCTTCGTTCGTTGGATCATCCTGCAGGGACAGGCTGTCACCGACGACGAGCTGACCTACGAGCTCATCATGCGAACGCTGCTCGAGGGACGGGTGACGAACTCTCCCCCTGTCGCTCCGGAGTTCTTGGCCAATCAGTTCGTCATCGTCGGCACCGATCGCTGGCACGGCAAGTACACGATCGGGCATCCCCTCATGCTTGCGCTTTTCGAATCCGTCGGACTGCGCTTCATGTTCGGAGCGGCCATCGGAGCAGCGACGGTCGTCCTGACCTACCTCCTGGGTCGGCGCCTGTTCGACGAGAAGACTGCGACGGCGGGTGCGCTGCTGCTCGCGATCTCGCCCCAGTTCATCTGGACGCATGGCACCGAGTTGTCTCAGCCCTCGAGCGCCGTGATGATGCTGCTCGCGTCGGTGCTGACCCTGCGCCTTCTCGAAACGATGCAGGCACGCTGGGCACTCGCGGCTGGTGCGGCCTGGGGTTTCGGCCTACTCGTGCGCCCGATGCCCATGGCGCCGATGATCGCTGTCGCGGGCGCGACCTACCTCCTGCACGCCCGTCATCAAAAGGTGAACATCACGACAGCAGCCACGCACGTCGCTTGCGCCGGCCTCGGGGTGCTCGCGGGTGCAGGCGCGATCGTCGCCGTCAATGCGGCCCAATCAGGCGATCCCATGCTCTCCGGGTACCATGTAGTCCACCCCGAGCTGGGACTGTTCTTCAACAGTGAAGGCGCCATCGCCAACTCGCTCGGAGGCGCGCTCCTGAGACAGAGCCTCTGGCTGTTCGGCTGGCCGCTGTCGCTGGCGTTCCTTCCGTTCGCGCGCAGCAAGCGACACGCCCTGCTGTTCTGGGGCCTTCTCGCGGCAGACTACCTGTACCGCGTGCTGTTTCCGAAGACCGTCGTCTCGATCACGGGGCCCATCTACGTGTTCGAAGCCGTTCCCCTCCTGTGCCTGGGCACCGCGGAAGGCGCACGCAAAGTCGCTCGGCTGCTGTCCAAGCTTGAGGTCGAGCACGCCCGGGCTTGCGTCTGTGGCGTCGCAGCAGCCGGCGTGTTCGTAGCCACCACGTTGTTCGCCCCGCCGAATCTCCGCACGCTGTTCATGTCTGGCCTCGCTCGCAGCCTAGCCGTGGCGCGAATCGAGAAGCAGGCGGGGGAACGTGTCGTCGTCTTCGCGGACGAGCTGGTCGATTCTCGCCTTGGCGTGACCTGGGCATACTTCCCTCCGAACCCATCGCCCCACCTCGACGACGACATGCTCTTTCTCCGTCTGCCACGAGGCCCAGATGGGCTCACGCGAGCCTGGAGCCTCTGGCGGGAGCGATACGCGGACAGGCCCGCCGTCGTCTATGTGCCGCGCGGCGATCGGGGTGTCGTGTTCCCGTTCCAACACGAGCGGCCTTCCGCAAGGAGTGAGCTGGCCCAGGCCATCGCGAGCCAAGACGCTGCCGCGTCTACCCCACAAGGGCCGTAGCCCCGCCACTGCAACCATTGGCCAAGCACGCGGGCGAAGGTCTAATGTGTCGTTCGAGACCGAGTCGTGACCGTACTACGCTCGCAGAACCGCACAGCCCTGCGCCGCCTGCACATCGTGCTCGATGCTGCGATCGTGGTGTGCGCGATGTGGGCGGCGGCGACGCTGCAACCTTGGTTGCGGACGTTCTTTCCGAGCATCCGCGAGACGGTCCCCTTCCACGAGTACGCGCTCCTCGCCTACCTGG
>CAYNOM010001185.1:0-2129 GCA_964398415.1 uncultured Polyangiales bacterium
GAGCGCATCGAAGCCGCGGCCTGCGACGTAGACATTATGTGTGGGGCGGCCCACACGTGGTGTATCCTTAACTGGTTCTTGTCTTGGAGGTGTCTCGTGACGCATCGACTCGCTTGGAGTGTCTTGGCTGCCCTGCTCGTTCTCAGCCTCGTGGGCGTCGTGGGGTGTGGTAGTTCCTCGGTGCGCAGCCCGGACGCTGCCACACAGCTCGACCAGGCAGGCAGCGTGGACCAGGGCGTGGTCGACGACGCGGACGTCCCCGGCGATGGCGACGTGTGCGTGGCCGGCGACGTGGAGTGCGACCCGGGCGACGACCAGTGCTGCGACGGAACGGTCTGCCAACCCGTCGGTGGCACGGCGCGTTGCCAGGTCGCCCTCCCCGACGGGGGTATGTGCACCGGCGAGGCGGTCACCTGCGCCCCCATGGGGATCGACACCTGTTGCGCGGGCACCTCCTGTGTCGCGAGCAATGACAACCCTCAGATTGGGACCTGCGTAGCGGACTGACGTGATGTTGGTATCATCGAACGAGCAACCCGTTCGTGCTATGTCGCGTAAACCAACGCGGGGCCCCTTAAATGAATAGGTACATGAGAATGAAGAATCAATTCCGACTGGTCGTGCTGGGCGTTGTGCTCGGCGCTTGTTTTATGCTCACCGCCTGTAAGGACTCCAACGCGCGGCCCCCGGTGGACCTGGGCTCTGCGGAGGACGCCAACACGCAGACCGACCAGGGCCCGGAGACCGACCAGGGTCCGGAGACCGACCAGGGCACCGCGACCGATCAGGGCACCGAGACGGATCTCGGCACCGAGACGGATCTCGGCACCGAGACGGATCTCGGCACCGTGGCCGACCTCGGAATGTGCCTCGCCGAGACCGAGGGCTGCGACACGACCGACGACCAGTGCTGCGCCGGGACGACCTGCGTGGCGGCCATCGGCAACTTCGGCAACTGCCAGACCGAGCTCCCGGACGGCGGCACGTGCCTCGCCAGCGGCGCCGACTGCGCGGTCGGTGGCTTCGGCGGCACCTGCTGCTCGGGCACCTGCACGCCGGGTGACTTCCCGCAGTTCGGCACCTGCGACTGAGCGCCTTGCCTACCCGGCGCAGATAAACTAGAACACGTTCTACCTCGAGCGCGGCGTCCTGCCGCCTCGGCGACGCCCGCTCGGTAGAACCGCATGCACCTCGACTACACCCCTTCTCAACGCGCGCTCCGAGACGAGCTCCGCGCGTACCTCGCCGGCCTCATCACGGACGAGCTCGTCGCCGAGCTGGACCAGAGCGAAGGCGGCGGCCCCCTCTACCACCAGGCGGTCCAGCAGCTGGGCGCCGACGGCTGGCTGGGCATCGGCTGGCCCAAGCAGCACGGCGGCCAAGAGCGCGGCCCCATCGAGCAGTTCATCTTCTTCGACGAGGTGCAGCGCGCCGGCTTCCCGGTGCCCATCCTCACGCTGAACACCGTGGGCCCCACACTGCTGAAGTACGGCACGCCCGAGCAGATCGCCGAGTACGCGCCGCGCATCCTGGCCGGCAAGTGCCACTTCTCCATCGGCTATACCGAGCCCGACTCCGGCACGGACCTCGCGTCGCTCAAGACCAGCGCCACGCGCGAGGGCGACGAGTGGGTCATCAACGGCCAGAAGATCTGGACCAGCCTCGCCGACCACGCCGACTACGTCTGGCTCGCCGCGCGCAGCAACCCGGACCCGAACGCGCCGCCGCACAAGGCCATCAGCATCTTCATCGTCCCCACCAGCGCCAAGGGCTTTAGCTTCTCGCCCATCCACGCGCTCGGCGAGAACAACGTCCACGCCACCTACTACGACACCGTGCGCATCCCCGCGGGCAACCTGGTGGACCGCGAGGGCGGCGGCTGGAAGCTCATCACCAGCCAGCTCAACCACGAGCGCGTGGCCCTCTGCGCCGTGGGCCCCCTCGAGCGCATCCTCACCGAGACCATCGCGTGGGCCAAGGAGACGCCCAACGGCCAGGGCGGCATGCTCATCGACCTGCCCTTCGTGCGCAGCAACCTCGCGCGCGTCCACGCCAAGCTCGACACGCTCAAGCTGCTGAACTGGCGCCAGGCCTTCCTCATCGCCGAGGACAAGCTGGGCCCGGCCGAG
>CAYNOM010001186.1:0-2126 GCA_964398415.1 uncultured Polyangiales bacterium
CGCCGACCATCGCGTCGTCGCGCGCGCTGAGCCGCGTGGCGTGCACCCGTACTGCGTCGGTTTGCCAGCCGCTGGTCGCCCAGAGGCGACAGGTGGCCAGCGTTTCGTCCTCGAAGACGAACACCCAGCTGTTGCTGTAGCCGAGCCGCGCTTGCACCTCTCGCTGCGTCTCGGTGACGAGGTCCGCCACCGTGGTGATGGTCTGCAAACGACGCGCGAACTCGAGCGTGTGCGGGAGTAGGCCCGCCGTCGCGTGTTCGGACGTCATATCGGGGCGCACCCTACCACACGCCGCAGTCACCCTCGACACAGAGCTTGAAGTACGCCGCTCCTCCTCTCGAAACTTCCCCTCAAGGACAGACGCCACCATTGTCGTTGCTCTTGATGCCGCTGGGACAGGTCGTGTCGTCCCACTGAGCACCGGAGAGCGTGGTCCCCGAGAGCGTCGCACCTTCGAGAGTGGCGCCTGCAAAGTCTGCGTTCGCCGCGTTCGCGTCCTTCAAGTTCGCGTCCTTCAAGCTCGCGTTCGTGAAGTCGGTGCCCGACAGGTTGGCGTTCGGGAAGTTGGTGCCGACGAGCTTCATGTCCGACAGGTCATCACCCGAGAGGTCTGCTCCGGTCAGGTTCGCGCCCGCCCCCACCAGGTTGTCGTTGATGCAGCGAAAGCCCTGGGGACTCGAGTCTGGACAGTTGTCGAGATTGATGGCGAGCACGCCGCCGAGCTTCGCATCGTTCAGGCGCACGCCATCGAGGTTGGACGCTCAGGTTCGCACCCTCGAAGCTCGTCCCATCCGCCTTCGCGTCGCTGAGATCCGCGTTGCTCAGGTTGGCGCCCGCGAAGTTGGCTTCGTCGAGGCGGGCATCCGACAGGTCGGCACCACTCAGGTCGACACTGGATAGGTTGGCGCTCTGCAGATTGGCGCGCGACAGATTGACGCCCGAGAGGTCCGCGCCGCGCAGGTCTACACCGCGCAGGTCGACTTCGGGGCCGACGATCACTTTGCCCGAGCTCGCCGTCGATACGCACTCGTATCCAGCGGGAAGGCTCGCCGGGCAAGCCGACAGGAACGCTGCCGACACCCCCTCGAGATCCGCGGAGGACAGTGCCGCCGAGCTCAGATTCACACCCGTCAGATCCGCACCATCAAGCTGCGTGCCACTCGGAAAGGTGACACCCGAGAGGTTCGCGTTGCTGAGATTGGCATCGTCGAGGCGCACGCCCGTGGCCAGCGTCGCCCCAGACAGATTTGCGCCAGACAAGGTCGGCCCCGGACAGATTGGCGCCTTCGAGGTTTGCTCCGCGCAGCTCCGAGTAGCGCAGAGCCGCGCCGCTCAGGTCTGCTCCGCTCAGATCGATTCCTGCCAGATACGTGCTCGACAGATCTGCACCTGCAAGGGAGGCATCGGCCCATTGCGAGCTGCGATCACACTTGCCATCGGTGACATCAAGCACGCCCGGAAAGACGCATGCGCTGGCCGCGGCGACACCGCCGTTGCAGACCTTCGTCTGGTCCGCGACCTCGCTTGCGCCAAGCATGCCATCTCCGTCAGCATCGATGCCCGAGCTGATGAGGACACCGCCGAGTGGGCAAGTCTCATCGCCTGACGCGATCGTCGTGCTCGCGACGAGCGAGGCTCCCGCCGCGCCGCCACCACTCGTCGAGGCACCGCACACATACTGCATGCTGTGAACCTCCTCGGGGTCGAGCACCCCGTCGCCATCGACGTCCTGTCCCGTCAGGATCGCCATCCCGCCGCTCGGGCAGTTCGCCCCCGCCGCTTCATCACGCACGTCGATCAGCGTGGCAGCATTGCCGGATTCGCTCCCCTGCGCGCCTCCTCCTCCGGAGCAGGCGACTCCAGCAAGACCAAGTCCGATCACAAAGACACTGCGCTTCGTTCGCATTTCAGGCCCCCCTATCAGAAGGACCAATGCGCGGTGCCGCCGAAATCCGTCTACGGCCGTGGCTGGTTCGTGTGCTGCATGACGAGGCCCGCGTGAGATCGCGGGGTGAATGGGCGTTGAGGTAAGCCTCAACGCGCGGCGCTGTCGAGCAACGCGCGAATGGCTTGCTCGCTCTCGGGGCGTGGTAGGCCGCCGTCGACGGCAGAGAGCCACAGGCTGT
>CAYNOM010001187.1:0-541 GCA_964398415.1 uncultured Polyangiales bacterium
TCGGGCTTGCCTATCAGCTGCCCGACAACAATGCGCTCAACGTCGACCCCCACGACACGGAGGCGCTTGCCAAGGTGCTCGGCAAGGACACCGCGGCCGGAGTGCCGCGACGCTACCTCGACGACGAGCTCAACGAGTGGTTCAAGCGCGGGCAGCGCTACTTGGCCCTGATCAACGAGTGGTACGCGCTCGACGATCGCTACAAGAAAAGCGGTTGGAAAGTCGACGCGCTTCGGCCCGCCCCCTCCGTAACCTCGGGCGTGCAAAGCCTGAGCGCGATGAAGGCCGTGAGCTCGACCTCGTTGTCGACGCTCAATTTCGCCATCGTCCAGCTCGACAGCGCCGAGACCGCTGCGCGACGTCGGGTCGTGAACGAGCTGGGTGCACTGTTGGCAGAAGCTCGCGAGGCGGGGTGCTTCAGCGCCGACCAACTTTGCCCTGCCGATTGGTCGCCGATGGCCTTTGCCGCACGCGTGCTCGGACGCTTTCAGCGCCCCATGGATCAGGACGCGACCACGTGCGAGAGCTTCGCGCAGAGCTT
>CAYNOM010001187.1:551-1706 GCA_964398415.1 uncultured Polyangiales bacterium
CGCGAGGAACTGCGTGCGGGGATCGCAAAGCGCATCGCCGAGCGGGATGCGCTGCGCTGCCGCGTCCAGGCACCGAGCCGCTTCACGCGGGCGTCCCTCGAAGCGTTCATGCGAGCCGTGGTGGGCTGCCGCGCCAAGCGCGAACGGGGCGAAGCGATGGCGGCAGCCTTGGAGCAGGCCCTCGATGACCTCGAAGAGCAGGCCGCGGACGCCTTCTTCGAGAAGGATGGGGCCCTGCGCGACACCGCCTGGGAGACCTCGGCCGACGAGATTCTCGGGAGCAAATACTTCGGCGTCGGGATGCACTACGACATCGGCTACGGCATCGAGCGCGACCCTCAGCACGACGTGCTTTCGCCATCGATCTGCGGGTCGGACGTGTACATCAAGTCGTACACGGCCGTGAAGGCGCACGTCCTCACGAAGCAAAAGGAGCTCATGGTGGTCGACGCCGCCGTCGACACCCGCGACGGCGCAGATCCGCCCTCGCTGCGAGCCAAGATCATCGGCCACGACGCCTTCAAGAAGCAGGGCAGCAAGGACGATGGTGGAAGCCTCGAGTGGAACGTCATCGACAAGAGCTTTGACTGGGCCAAGACGCAGAAGGTCGTGGAGTTCACCTACTGGCTGGGACCTGTGCCCCTGACCCTCGAAGCTGGTTTTGCGGGGCGCATCGGCGTCGACGTCGACGTGTACGCGGGCCTGCAGTTTCTCGACGGCAACAACTGCATCGATGGCTACGTCCGAACCGTCGCCAAGCCCCTGGCCTCGGTCAGCGGCTACTTGTTCGCAGGGATTAGCTTGCTCGACCAGATCAAGGCAGGGGTGCGGGGCTTTCTCACGATCATCGAGATCGGAGTGCCACTCGAAACCAAGGTCACACTCGGCTTGAGTGATGCGAATGACACGCTGAGCCTCGAGCTGGGTGTCGAGAATTCCCTGTCGGTCGATGTCACGACCTTGAGCGGTCGCCTCGAGGTGTACGCGAAGGCGTTCGTCATCGACTGGTCGAAGACCCTCGTGTCCTGGCCGGGCATCACCGATTCGCGGTCCATCTTCCGCCACCGCTACGAGGTGCCCCTGCTCTCTGTCCACAACGCCTACGCCTTCACGGAGAAGAAGTGATGAGCCGCCGCATTCGAACCATCGCTGTAG
>CAYNOM010001187.1:1716-2126 GCA_964398415.1 uncultured Polyangiales bacterium
CGCATGATGCTGGCGGAGCCCCGCATCCGGGTGCTCGGGCTCGGAGTCGTCGGCACAATGGCCCTCCGAAGTGACAGCGCCGACACACCCGAGAGGGCGCACCGCGCGAGCACGAAAACCCATCGCCTCTCTTGGAAGCCGGGATCCAGCTACCGCTACGACGTACGTCTGAGCTCGGACAACGCGACGCGACCCATGCAGGATGCTCCGAGCGGGCGCACACTGCACGAGCCGCTCTCCGTGGCCTTCGACCTTGAGGCGGAGCTCGACGTGCGCGTACACCGGCAGGAGCAGGACGGCTACGTCGTCGGACTCGCTTTCGAACGCTGCCGCAAGGCACGCCTGGAGGCGAGTGGCGAGTTGCTGCTCGAAGGTGCGAGTGCGTGCGACGCGGCGACGCGAGACCAGGA
>CAYNOM010001188.1:0-2117 GCA_964398415.1 uncultured Polyangiales bacterium
TCACGGACGTCTGACCCTGGCGGCAGAGGCGAATGAGGGCGACGACGATGAGGCTTTGGCGCGAGGCAGAACGCCATCCCGCATCATGGCGCTGCGGAAGGGCGATCCTCGACGGGCCGGGGCGGCGTCTGGCGGGCGTGAGCAGGCGTCCGCGCGTCCTCGCTTGTTCGAGGCCGGCGGCGAGGTCGCGATGAGCAGTTTCGATGTGGTTGGTGCGAGCGCAGATGGCCAGCACGAGATCCTCAAGGATCTAGCGGTGCGTCTGAGCGCGAGCGAGGAGCATCGGGAGCGGCTCAGGATCCAGGGCAAGGGCAGCGGTCCGGGAGAAGGACGCGTGACGTTCGATGTGCAGTGGACGCCTGGGACTGCGAGCGTGCAGGGCGAGGTGGCGCTGGACCGGGTTTCTCTTGCGCTGTTTGCGCCAGCGTTGCCGCCGTTGCCATTCTTCGAGCTGGACAGTGCGACGGTATCGACGACCCTCGAGCTTTCGGCGGAGGGGACAGAGCAGGTTTCGGCACGTGGAGAGCTAGAGATCCGCGACCTGTCGTTTGCGTCTGAGGGGCTCGCGAAGACGCCCGTGGGCCCCATCGAGGTCGTCGCGAGCGGCGTAGGGCAGTGGACGCCCGCGCGTCGCGAGGTTGCGCTGACCGAAGGGGTCGTGCGGCTCTCCGGGATGCCGGTCGCGGTGGAGGGGCGGGCGGGCTGGCCCCACGGTGGGTATGGGGTCGACGTCTCGGCCACGCTCGGGCGCACACCCTGTGGCGATGTCTTGCGTGCGGTGCCAAACGGCCTGTTCGAGGAGCTTTCGAGCCTGCAGCTCGAAGGCACTCTGGCTGCCAAGGTCAGAGTTCACGTAGATTCGCAGAACTTGCCCGCGACGGTTGTCGATTTCGACATCGACGATCGCTGCCGCTTCGTTGCAGTGCCGCCGCTGCTCGACGTGCTGCGGTTTCAGCAGCCCTTCGTGCACCGCGTGCTCGAGCCCGATGGGAAGATCTTCGAGATGGAGACGGGGCCCGGGACTGCGGCCTGGACCCCGATCGAGCTCGTGAGCCCTTTCTTCGTGCAGGCCGTGATCGCGCACGAAGACGGCCGGTTCTTCAACCATCGCGGCTTCGCCGAGCCGGAAATCGGGGTGGCGCTTGCGCGCAACCTGCAGGCGCGGGCGTTCAAGTTCGGCGCCAGCACGATCACGATGCAGCTCGTGAAGAACCTGTTCCTGCATCGGGAAAAGCTGCTCGCGCGCAAGGTGCAGGAGGCCCTCATCACTTGGTGGCTCGAGCAGCAGATCGACAAGCGCCGTATTCTCGAGTTGTACCTGAACGTGATCGAGTACGGCCCCGAGGTGTACGGCATCCGCAACGCAGCCTTGCATTACTTCGGTACGATTCCGATGAACCTGACGCCCGCTCAGAGCGCGTTCCTGGCTTCGATTCTGCCGAGCCCCAAGCCGTCGCACGCGTACTACGAGAAGGGGGAGCTGTCGGCTGCGATGAAGAAGCGCATGGCCAAGTTTCTGCGCCACATGCGCGCGCGCGAGCGAATCGACGAGGAGGCGCTCAGCTACGGGCTCGAGGAGCTCGAGAGCTTTCGCTTCTATCGGCCCGATCAACCCCCACCGCCGCCGCCGCTGATCCGTGGCAGCGCGCAGCCGTTGCCGTTCGATTTGCCGAGCATGCCGGCCACCACAGACTGGGACACGTTCGAGCCTGGCGACGGCTACGTCGAGGACGGGAGCTATACTGAGTGAAGGCTATTCGTCGTCACCGCGCAGCTTGGCGAGGACGCTGAGGTCTTCGAGCGTCGTCACATCTCCCTGGGGCAGCTGGCCCGCGGCGATCTCCTTCAGCAGACGACGCATGATCTTGCCGCTTCGTGTCTTGGGCAGCGCGTCTGTGAAACGAATCTGATCGGGCTTCGCGAAGCGCCCGATCTCGTGGGCGACCTGCTCACACAGGGCGATCTCGAGCTCGCTCGAGGCAGATACGTGGCCCTTGAGGGTGACGAATGCGACGAGAGCCTGCCCTTTGAGCTCATCCGGACGGCCGACGACCGCAGCTTCTGCGACCTTTGGATGTGCAACGAGGGCGCTTTCGATCTCGGCGGTGCCGAGGCGG
>CAYNOM010001189.1:0-1576 GCA_964398415.1 uncultured Polyangiales bacterium
GCCCCCAACCCCGCACGCCGCCAACCATGGTCCGGCCGTCGACATAGACATCGCCCGACGTCGCCAGCATCCCGTTCACGTACACGCGCAGTGATGATTCAGTGTCAGACGCACGATAAACCATCGCGAGATGCGACCAGGCGTGGAGCGGAAGCGACGAGCCAACGGGGCCAGAGCTGACTCGCGTGGCAGAACCGTTCGAGGGGTCCCTGAGCATGACGCGTGCTTCGACCCGGCGGTCCTGTCAAAGGGGCATCCGCGCGGGCATCATAGATGCACATCACCGTGTGGGCGATGAGGGGATAGCAGTCGATCTTCCCGCCGGGATCGACGGTCGGTCCGCCGCCTGAGCGCGTACAAGCACTTACACTCGAGACCGGAGTGAAGGTCTCGGCATGACGAGGGTCCATGTTGAGGGCGAAGGAGCCGTTTGGATCACCCAGAATGGGCCAACTGGCGCCGAGCGGACCACCTATCGCGTGGCCCGTTTCGTCGAGGAAGACGAGGTCGAAGGAGCCGAGGTAGTTCGAGAGCGAAGCGATGGCCATCTGAAACCTGAGCTGCGCTCTGGTGGTTCCAGCAGAGAGCACAATATCCCACGTCGTGAGTCCGCTGGCGTCGGTCGCAGGTTGAACATCGGTCGCCTTGCAGGCACCATCGACGAGCTCCCACTGGCCCGTAGGCAGGAGGGCGGCGCAGGCGCTTGCTTCGGCCGCCGCAAAGACCGACGCGAGCCTGAACGCCTCTCCCTGCCAGGAGGCCAGCATGATGCTTCTGAGGCTTAGGCTGGCCTGGGCGACAGAGGAGAGCTGGAGTCGAACGCGCACCGTGGCCGCACCGGCGGGGACCTCGACCTGGGACGTCCAGATCGGTAGTGGTGAGAGGTAGATGGGTGCAGACGCCCCGAAGCTTCCTGGCGAACCGGGCGGAAGAATGCCGCTCTGCGAGACGGCCGCACCAGTGTCGAGAAACGAGGGCAGGTGGGTCGTTGGGGATATCGTTATTCGGCTCGGCACCATCAGGGTGGGCCACCATTCCGAAGCTCCGGCCGTCCGCCTCTGACCGCCTGAGGTGATTGTCGTGAACGCGCGCACCACAGAGACAATGACCCGCCCGCCGGGGAGGATTCCCCCGTTTGAGGGGACGTTGGAAAGAATGGGCGCGTCATTGGCGACCGAGGTGACCGTCAGATGACCCGGCGAAGCAAGCGTCGCTTGGAGCCCTGCTGAGAGGGCATCCGGCTCTTGCCCTGCCGCGGCGGAGTCGACACCGCAGAGTCCGCGAGTGTCGCTTCCGGAGCCTTGCATAGACAGTTGGGAACCACCCAATGTCGAGGCTCCAGAGCAGGCCCAGAAGAGCGCGAGCGACCATGCGAAAAAACAACAGACAGTGTTCATCAACGGTTTGGTGTGGTGGGTGGACGGGAGGGCGGGGCAAGCCTGGTGACTTGCATCACCAGCTCATCCTCCGGGGCTTCAGATGTGGAGATTGGGAGCGCCCCAGGGTGGCGCGCACGAGTACAAGCGGCGTCGCCGCGGTTCACGGTCAGTGCCTCGTTCAATGTGAGTTCAGGAAG
>CAYNOM010001189.1:1586-2116 GCA_964398415.1 uncultured Polyangiales bacterium
GTACAGGTTGTTGAGATACGCGAGGGCATCGCCGGCGATGAGGTCGTCGCGGTCCTGCTGGGTGAGCCCGAGATAGGCGTCGCGGGAGGGCTCGCTCTTGCCGCCGTGCCATAGGATGGCCTCGTGCAGGGAGCGGGCGCGGCCGTCGTGGAGGTAGCCGTGGCGGGGCGTGCAAATCTGCGGCCCGGGAACGCCGGTGAACGGGTCGCTCGCGACCGCGCCAATGACGCCGCCGGTCGCGCAGGCCTGAGTGCCGATTCCCCAGAGCGGGGTGGTGCGCCACTCGGCGCCGCTCGCGCCACCGTGTTCGGGGTCGCCCTCGCCCAGCGTCGAGGCGAGGCCCGGGCCCATGTCGTGCAAGAGGAGGTCGGTGTAGGGGCGAATCTGCTGGTTGCGGAGCGCGGCGAGCGGGTGGAAGGCGCTCGTCCGCAGCGATGGCACATGGCAGGACGCGCAGCCGATGGCGTTGAAGATGGCGTCGCCGCGTATCACCGCCGGGGCGTCGTGGTCGCGCTGCGGGCGAATCCCCA
>CAYNOM010001190.1:0-2114 GCA_964398415.1 uncultured Polyangiales bacterium
ACCGGCCGCACAGCGTTCAGGTACGTCAGCCTCGCGCTGCTGTGGCTGTGCCTCGCGCTGCGGCGTTCGAGGCGCTCTTCGTGAATACGGCGCCTACGCGCCTTGCCGCCGTGACACACCCGTTGTAGCTGCAACGGCATGCGCTTCGTTTTCGTCATGGATCCGCCGTCGACCGTCAACATCGACGCCGACACCTCCTTCGCCCTCATGCTCGAAGCGCAGGCCCAGGGGCACCGGGTCGACCACTGCATGCCTCAGGATCTGTTCCTAGCGGCGGGCAGCTGTCACGCCCGAGTGCAACGGTCGCGCATGCAGCGCGACCCCGTCGAGCCCATCTCCCTGGCGCAGGCCGAGGACGTGAACCTCGAGACGGTCGACGCGGTCTTCGTACGCAAGGACCCGCCCTTCGACTCGAACTACCTGTGGTGCACGCTGATGCTCGAGCGCCTGCGCGACAAGACGCTCGTGGTCAACGACCCGCGCGGCCTGCGCGACGCCAACGAGAAGCTCTACACCTGTCACTTCAACGCGCTGATGCCCGAGACGCTGGTCACGAGCCACCGTGAGCGCGTGCGCAGCTTCGTCAAGCAGGTGGGTGGACGCGCCGTGATCAAGCCGCTCGATGGCGCGGGTGGCGAAGGCGTGATGGCCCTGACGGACGGCGACCCCAACCTGCGCGCGATCATCGACACGGTGACGCACAACGGCCGCCGGGTGGCCATGGTGCAGCGCTTTCTGCCCGAGTACACCGCGGGCGACAAGCGCATCCTGTTGCTCGACGGCGAGCCGCTCGGCGCCGTGTTGCGCGTTCCCCAGCAGGGCGACATCGCGAGCAACCTGCACATGGGCGGCAGCGCGCAGAAGGCCCACATCGACGACGCCGATCGGCGCATCATCGACACCCTTCGTCCGCGCCTGCGCCAAGATGGGCTGATGTTCGTGGGCATCGACGTGATCGGCGGCATGCTGACGGAGGTCAACGTGACGAGCCCCACCGGGATCCAGCAGATGGCGCGCCTCGACGGCGAGAATTACGCCAAGCGCGCGATCGAGTGGTTCGCCACGCGTGCCACGCAGGTGAAGCGCAGCTCAAGCGCTGCGTGAGGTCGTGGGCGGGCTGGGCTTTGCGCCGCGCTGCGATGCGCGACGCAGGCCATAACCGAGGATCCCGAGCACGAAGCCCGCAGCGAGCGCGCCGATCAGGGCGCGCTGACCGCGCATCAAGCCGAACCCCTCGAGCAGTAGGCCCGTCACCCCGAAGCCGATGAGCACGAAGGTAAAGAGGCTCGATAGGCCTGCGGCGCGCTCGGCAGGCCCCGCAGCCTGGGGCTCGCCGCGTTGCTCGAGCAACATGCCCGCACCGAGCGCAACACCGCCCGCTACCCAGGCCACGAGATACACGTAGACGAGCCCCATGCGATTCCCCGGGGGCCAAGTGTACTCTAGGAACACGCCCGAAACCCGCCCGAAGCGGGCTTTTTGGCCAACAACAGGGACGGGTCAGTGGATCAGCCCAGATGGCTCACGAGCCGCTCGCTCACTCACCGCCCATGGCGACGCTGGCCACGGGCCCGGGACGCGTGGCCACCGGGCCGCGGCGCAGGGAGGCGAGGGCTTCTTTGGCCGCGTCGAGGGTGGCGTGGCCCGCAGCGTGGATGATCTTCGCCACGAGCTCCACCTCGTCGCCCAGCGCACCGGCCGCCACGGCCACCTGCCGCGCGTGCAAGGCCATGTGACCGCGCTGAATGCCGTCGGTGGCCAGGGCCTTGAGGGCCGCCAGGTTCGACGCCATCCCGACGCAGGCGGCGAGCATCGCCAGCTCCTGGGCCGAGCCCACGCCCGACACCTTGAGCCCCAGCGCTGCACCCTTGTGCATGCGCGCCGGGCCCCCGACGACCCCAAAGGCGAGCGGGATCTCCATGAAGCCATCCAGGTTGCCCGTCGGGCCCACGCGCCACACACACAGGGGCTTGTACTGCCCGCTGCGCGCGGCGAAGGCGTGGGCCCCAGCCTCGCAAGCGCGCCAGTCGTTGCCCGTGGCCAGCACGACCGGATCGATGCCGTTCATGATGCCCTTGTTGTGCGTGGCGGCGCGGTAAGGGTCTTTCTCGGCG
>CAYNOM010001191.1:0-2113 GCA_964398415.1 uncultured Polyangiales bacterium
CCGGACTGGCGGATCTCCCGCATCCGGCTCTCCAGTTGGTGATCTTGTTCAGGACTGTCGGACGAGCTTGACGGCGCTCACGAGGCTGAAGAGACCGTGCTCGGCGAAGTAGGCATTGGGCCAGCGTAGATGGGCATGTCCCCGCCCGCGGCGTTTCTTACGAACGTCCTTTCGGCGTTTGTCGAGAAGGGCGCGGAGTCGAAAGCGTGTCCACTTGTCGATCCGTTCCCATGCCCAGCAGTTCGCCGAACAGAACTTGAAGTAATGGAACCATCCGCGCAGGGTGGCGTTCAGGCTCTTGATGATTTCCACGAGCGAGTTTCCGCTGGTCAGCTTGGTCTTGTCCCGCAGGCTCGCACGGAGCTTGTTCTGACTCGACTGTCGCGGGTCACGGTACTTGTCGTAGAACACATACCCGAGGAACTGAAAGCCGGGTCGTTCCATCAGGTGCGCGAGGCGGGTCTTGTCCGGATGAAGTTCCAGACTTCGTGCTGCGAGCAGCTCACCGAGCCGCGCCAGCGCCGCTTCCGCCTCCTGTCTCGTGTGGCAGAGCACCACCATGTCGTCGGCATAGCGAATCAGCTTGTAACCTGCTGTTCGCATCGCCACATCGACCGGGTGGAGATACACGTTCGCGAGCAGCGGACTGACGACCGCTCCTTGCGGCGTTCCCCTCTCCGGAGTCCAGAGCTTTAACTCTTCGAGAACACCTTGATTCAGGTACGCCTCGATCAGATCGAGAACGCTCCCGTCGGCGATCTTTCGCGCCACTTCCTGCATCAGACCCTTGTGCGGGATCGTGTCGAAGTACTTGCGTATGTCGACATCGACGACGTGGACGTATCCGTCCGCGAGCAGTCGTTCGATCTCGGCCAGCGCACCGTGACATCCGCGTTTGGGTCGGAAGCCATAGCTGCTGGGGTCGAACTCGTACTCGAAGATCGGTTCGATCACGTTCCGCAGGGCCGTTTGCACGACGCGGTCGAGGATCGTCGGGATTCCCAGAGGACGTTTCTCTGAGCTACCCGGTTTTGGGATGTAGGCTCGTCGCACGGGCAGGGGCTTGTACGTTCTGGTTCGCAACGCTTCGGCCAGTCCTATCAACCGTTCTTCGGCGTTCCTGGAGAACTCGGCGATCGACACCCGATCGACGCCGCCTCTTCCCTTGTTCGCCTTGACCCTTTCCCACGCTACCTTCAGGTTCGCAAGTTTCCACACCTTGTCATACAGGCTGTGCCATTTGCCTCCTCCGACCCCCGTTGCCAGGGCTTCCAGCATGCGCTCGCTCCAGACCGCCCGTTCGACCCAGTCCCACGGATCTGTAGTCTGTCCGCCCGGTTCCAGCCTCTGTTTCGGCACTCGAGACGGTTGTTGGTCGTTCGTTCCGTTGCTCACGCATTCACCTTCCTGCCTCCCTTTGCTCGACGCCCGTTACGGCGCTTCCTCGCTCCTATGGAGGCTCTGACTTCCACCAGCACGTTCAGCGCAAGCCGGCGGATCTCCCCGATTCACTACATCTGAATGTTCTTGCCGTTCTGTCTCCAACCACCGCATGTCGTCCCATGGCCGCTTTCTCCACGTTCGTTTCTCTTTCGCGTTCCGGGCTATTCCGTGTAGCGCCGTTTCCCGTCTGCGCGCATCACGTCTCCGGGCTTCGCCTTTCGCTAGCAGGCTCGCCACGACATTCGGCCGAATCGAGTTTCTTGCGTACGGACCGGCAAGCTCGCCTCCGGTTGCTCTCCACCCCATCTTCAAAGACCGTGATCGGGTCGGGTTGGATTCGCTGTTCTTTAGGTCGGGAGTGTCCACGTCCGCTCTTTCGATCTGCGGGGTGGGTTCCTAGTCCGTCCGTGGAGCACACGATCCTTCGCTCTCCCGTATCCCGTCTCCTTCGACGACGCAGTTACCTTCGGCTTTCAACCAGTCGAACGTTTGGTTGAGTGGACTTTCACCTCCTATTCAGATGCGCTCTCGGGCGCACTAGCGCAGGCGTCCTCGCCTGCCGTATCGCGGACGTCCTCGTCCGCCCCGGGCGTCTCGCCCGCCGCGCCCAATGCTGCATCGAGCCCGCCTTACGGAACCGGATGGTTCGGCCCCATCGGTGCCTGCAGCA
>CAYNOM010001192.1:0-2112 GCA_964398415.1 uncultured Polyangiales bacterium
TCCAATTGTCCGGCTTCGTCCACTTCGTGCGAGAGCGAGGCGATGCTGACCTGCGAGCAGGAGTCGGGGCGCATCGACCTCCTCGTCACCGACGTCGTGATGCCCCAGGTCAGCGGACCCATGCTGGCGCAGCACCTCACGGACCTGCCGCCGGATATGCTGGTGCTCTACATCTCGGGTTACACGGAAGAGCACGCCATCGAGCGCGGTGTCGGGGACCTGCGCGCAGCGTTCCTGCAGAAGCCCTTCACGTCGAGCTCCCTGGCGGCGAAGGTCCGCGCGGTGTTGGACCGAACGGACGACGAAGACGACTAGCACGCGAACGCGCTGTGGCGCGCGCCCACGTGGCCGCGAGGTGGTGGTGCTAGCGGATCCCGAACTGCGCGAGGTCGAAGGTCGGGGAGGGTCTCGCGAAGAGGTACCCCTGCAGCAGGTCGGCGCCGAGGCCCAACAGCACGTCGCGCTCGCCCACGGTCTCGACGCCCTCGCAGACCACGAGCGTGTCGAGGTCCCCGCGGCAGACCTGGAGCATGGAGCGAACGATGGAGGCCTTCCGCGGGGTGCTGTCCACCCCTCGAATCAAAGACATGTCGAGCTTGGCGATGTCTGGGCTGAGCTGAGCGAAGCTGGACAGCCCGGCGTAGCCCGCGCCGAGGTCATCGACGGCGATGCGGTAGCCGAGCTGCCGCAGCTTGTGCAGCTTCTCGTCCAAGTCGACGATGGCGTCGAGGGACATTCGCTCCGTGATCTCGAGGACCACCCGATGAGCGTGGCGCGAGAGCGGCGCCGACGGGGCATAGAGGTCGTCGTCGCCGAGGTCGAGGGTGTGAAGGTTCACGAAGATGGCAGCGTCCTGCGGCGCGCGCTCGACGGCGCCGGCGACGAGCGAGCGCACCGTGCGCCCCACCTCTTGGACGCGGCCGAGACGCTCGGCGGCCTCGAAGAGCAAGCCGGGGTTGGTCAGCTGCGGCCCGCGCGAGCGCACGAGCGCCTCGTACCCGTAGACCGTCTGCGTACCCCAATCGATGATGGGCTGGTACGCCATCCACACACCGCGGAGGGCCTCGTCGAAGTGACCGTCGAGCTCGGGCCGGTTGGCCTGCTGCCACGTGCCCAGCGCGCACATCTCCACGGCGCGGCGCCGCAAGGTCTCGAGCTGCTGATAGGCCGCCGCCGAGCGCACCGCCTCGCGCAGCGTCTCGGGCTCGAAGGGCTTGGTCAGGTAGCGGAAGCCCCCGTACTGCATGACCTCAATGGCGCTGGCCAGGCTGCCCTGCCCCGTGAGGATGATGACGGGCAGGTCGGGGCGACGCGTGCGGATCATCTGCAGGAGCTGGAGACCACCCACACCGGGCATGGTCAGGTCGCAGACGACGGCCGCGTGAGCGACCGTCCCGCCGAGCGCGGCGAGGGCCTCTTCGGCGCCTGCAGCCAGGTCCACGCGAAACTCCTTCTGGAGGGTGCGACGCACGGCGTTCCGCATCTGCTCGTCGTCGTCGACGGCAAGCACTGCTGGCAGACTGACCTCCGCGTCAGACACCGCCGTTGCGGACGCATCGGCCCCTGCCGAATCCGTGGGTTCGCCCATGAAGAAGCTCCTTCGTGCGCCCTGCGACCGAGAACCTCGGCGCGACGTTGCACCTGCACACGCCCGCATCTAAGCGATATCCCACCTCGACGTCAAGTGTGCAGATGAGGGACAAGCATATCTGCCCACAAAAGGCCACCCTCAGAGGTGTATTGGGCGTGACCGCTATTGCAATGCGACGAACGCCATCGCGGCCAGACCCACGAGCGCGAGCGTGATGCCCACGCCCAACACCACCCAGGGGACATAGCTGGCTGGCGCGCGCTGGGCGTCGGCCGAGAGCATGGCGGTGCCCACCCCCGACGACCACGCCTGCGGCGTGCCGCGGCCGATGTCCGGGTTGGAGGAGGGGGGGTTGATGACCTGGTCCAGCGCGTCGGCGAAGTCCTGCGCGGTGGTGTAGCGGTCCTCGGGGCGCTTCTCGAGCGTCTTCATGACGGCCGCCTCGAGCCCTGGTGGGAAGCTCATGCCCGGCACGCGCTGCGAGAGCGGGATGGGCGGCGCGTTCACGTGCAGCTGGATGA
>CAYNOM010001193.1:0-2111 GCA_964398415.1 uncultured Polyangiales bacterium
AAGGGTAGTGATGCCTACAAGCCAGCGCGGGAACGACACGTTTCCCAGGCGCTTCAGGCCTACGCCCTGATGACCACGAGCGCTGCCCGCGGGGCCGTACGCGATGTGAGCCAGCTCAGGCGCGTCGACCGCAGCACCGGCACGCCCTGAAGGGCTGCGAATTTCTGCATGCGATCAGGGTGACGCCGCAATACCGCGGGGCACATCGGTGTTACAAGTCGAAAGCCCCCCGTTGAAACGTCGCCACGCCTTTGGGGAGATTGGCGTGAACGAGGCGTTCCGGGGGGCTTTTTCTTTGCTTGCCTCTCCTCGAGCCGACGAGCGCGTGCTCGGCTAACATCCCGAGCGATGCGTCTGCTTTCGATGGTGCGTGCAAACCCTGAGCTGAGCCCGTCGCGCTTCGCTGCGACCTGGAGGGGCGTCGAGGACACCCTGCGCGAGCATGCGACGCTGCTCGGCATCCAGCGCTACGAGCAGCTCGTCACGCCGCGTCGAGCGCCTCTCAACCCGCTGCTCCGCCTGGTGCGCGGCACGAGGCGGGCGTTCGCAGGGGCTTCGAGTCTGTGGGTCGACGGCGAGCGTTTTCGCACGATGCTCGCGAGCGAACGCGGTCGACAGGCCTGGCATGAGGTGCTGCGGCGCGAGGCCCAGGCGGTCGACTTCACGCGCTCGCCCCAGTGGGTGGTGCGCGAGCATCTGTTGCGCAAGGGCACGGGTCGCTTCGACGATCGTCCGCTGCTGTGGGCGGGTCGCGGCCTCGCGGCTCTGGACGACGCGGCCTTTCGGCATCACTACCTCGAGCAGCATGGGCCCCTCGTGGCGGCGCGCGCGGAGCTCTTGGGGTTCGATCGCTACCTGCAGCTGCACCGGGTGGACGATCCTCTCGACGAGGTGCTGCTCGCGTGCCGAGAGAGCGTGTGCGGTGCCCCGTGTCGAGAGACCGCCTTTCCGGTGGCCGCCGAGGTCAGCTGGCACACGCGTGGCATGTTTCGCCGCGACCGGCTACGTGAAGCGAAGCAGGCGCGACGTGAGGTGGCCGAAGACGAGCAACGTCACATCGACTTCTCGCGCTCGGTCATCTGGACTGCGCAGCGACGCGTGCTGCTCGACCTCACGCCCGTCAGCGCAGAAGCGTCGCCCACAGCGGCAACGTAACGAGCGACAACACGATGCCCCAAGCCACGTGCGCCGCGGCGAGGCTCGGTGCGAGGCCGCTCGCCATGGCGAGCAGCGCAGCAGTGATCATCGCGGGCATCGCGGTCTCGAGCACAGCCACCGCGCGCAGCTCCTCCGAGATTCCGAGCCACGCCGTCGCAAAGAAGACGATACCCGGCAAGAGCACGAGCTTCGTCGTGAGGCCGATGGCGAGCACGCGCCATTCAGCCGGCGGCGTGATGCGCGTGCGCAACCCGACCGCGAACATAGCCGTGGGCACGAGCGCCTTGGACACCGTGTGCAGGGCGTCGTCGAGCCAGACGGGGTGCGGAAACGGCACGAGCGCGAGCAGCAGCGCCACGAACGGCGGAAACGTCAGCGTGCGGCGCGCGAGCTCACGGGCCGTTGGCGCCTCGCCGCCCGAAGCGCGTGCGACCGCGACGATGCCGAGCGAGCTGAGCATGAGAAACGAGCCGAGTTGATCGTACACGGCCGCGAGCGCCACCGAAGACTCACCGAGCAGGGCGGCGCACATGGGAAACCCGAGAAACGAAGTGTTGCCGAGCGCGGTGCACAGCCACAACACCGTGGCCGTCGCCCGATCGAGATGCAGAAGGCGCGCGACCAGGCTGCTGAGCACGAACGCGACCCCTGCGATGGCCCAAGGCACGACCACGAGCACGATGAGCTCGCTCCGCAGCGTGAGGCTCGGGATCAGCCGCAGGATCGCCGCGGGCACGCAGATGTGCACGACGAAGCGGTTCAGCGCGTCGGCCGCTGCGTCGGGCCAAGCGCCGAGCTTGCGGGCGGCGTACCCCGCAAGGAGCAGGAGCAGGATCGGGGCGAGGGTGGAGGCCACGCCGGCAAGCTTCTAGGCTCGCGCGCCGGCGTCAACTCCCCGCGACGATCGAAGGGCCCTCAGGGCGTGCGTTCGAAGGCGCCCACGTCGACCGCAG
>CAYNOM010001194.1:0-816 GCA_964398415.1 uncultured Polyangiales bacterium
CGGCATGACCGCGTTGAGAGCCGACGACTCCTCGCTCGATGTCACCGCGAGGCCGCCGGCGAGTTCGAGGGCGTCGCGGTAGGACTCCGCTTTCTCAAGGTCATCGGTCTTCACCAGGATTTGGTGAGATGAGTTGTCCGGCGGTCCCAAGGAAATGGAGATCGCGTGCTCTGGAGCGCCGACTGCCAATAGGCTTTGATGCATGACCTCGATGATCTTCACCGTGGGGGACAAGGCGGTGATGGTGTAATGCATGGGAACCTCCCGTTGGAAGTTTTCTCGACTGACTTTTCTAGGGTTATTTGTTGCCATCGTGACGATGGACGGCCACCAATTCATGTGATCGCAGGGTGATGTGAGCCAGCGCAGCTTCGGCCTGCCACAACCAGAAGAGCAAAGGATCATCGCCGCGCAGCATCATCTCATCACAGGGGATGCGCGAGCGCAGCGCGGCGAGGTCCTGGCGCACCTCATCTAGGCGTCGCAGCATTGGTATCGGGTCGGTCGTCGGGGGAAGGGCCGTGCGCCCCCTGGCGATGCCAGACGTGAGTGTACCGCCGCCAGTTGCACGCGGTCCATCCGCGGCGCGGAATTCGATGACCGCCTCGTTTTCGCGCTGGTGCACGAAGGTGTCGAGCGGAGTCCCGTCGGTGTCAGCCATCACCAAGTTCAGTCGAGTCGGCTGTGGGCTCATGCCTCCGGCGATAACCAACGTCAACGCCTGCCCCAAGGGAGGCAGGCTCAAGAGCAACGAACGTCCGAGCAGACGATCAGCGGGAAGCCCGACACAGTCGACGGCTCGCTGCGAGGCGTAAC
>CAYNOM010001194.1:826-2111 GCA_964398415.1 uncultured Polyangiales bacterium
AGGTTGATCACCAGCAGTGCTCGAGATGTGGAGCTAGGCTGTGCCGGCGATGCGGTGCGCGGCGGTACGGTCGTGAGTGTGGAGGTCATGGAGTGGTGCTCGTAGGAAGAGGGTGGGGAAATGAGCGCCGTATCTGCTGACTGCGTTCCAGACAACAGCGTGCGCATTCGAAGGTGGAGGACGGCGCTGGCGACACCGGCGTTTTTTCCGCACGGGATGCCTGTCCGGTCTTGGAGTGTGCTTTTGGACGCGGCATGACTCGATCCGTTTGGCGTTAGGCCGAGGGTGAGGTGGCTGCGTGCGGCGGTGTGGCTGTGCGCGCAAGCCCGCGACAAATCATCTGAGAGGGAGCAGTGCGAGGTACGAAGTGCGAGGCCGAGGTTCACAACCAAGCACGTGCATGCTCCGTCATTTTCACCCGTTTGGTGAACACGTGCTGTGTCGTAAACGCCCGCCTTTCAACCGCGCACCTCGCACTGCTTCCTTAGGACCATATGTCTCCAACATGCCAATCACACACGCCGGAGCGACGTCAGCCGCGCTAGATTATGGTGACGATCATGCAGGTTGCAGCATCACGCCTATCTGCCCGCTGCTGATAGCACCATCACCGCTCTGCTGCCATCGTGCCGGGTGGACGCGAATCTGAGGCGCGTAGCACTCCACTCGAGGTGTCCACCATTCACGCAGCAGGGCCGTGCTTCGCCTTGGTGTTCGTCCGGGCGGCACGGTAATAGAGGTCGGGTTCCTCGTGGACGATGCGGGCGCAAGCATGGGAACAGACCCGCAGCATCGGGATGCCGCGATCATCCAAGTGGCTGGTATGCACAACTTCCATCGGCGGCATGTGTTCCGGTACCGCTGCACCACAGACAGGGCAGATGGTATTTAATCCCACTGACGCCATGGCGTGTTCCTTTTTCGCGATCGTCGCCATCGCACAGCGCGGTCGCGAGACTCAGAGCACGGGTGGTGCCAATCAGGTCAAAGGGAGCAGTGCGAGGTGCGAAGTGCGAGGTTGAAAGCCAGGCGTTTACGACACCGCACGTGTTCACCAAACGGGTGAAAATGACGGAGCATGCACGTGCTTGGTGCTGAACCTCGCACCCTCGCACTTCGCACCTCGCACTGCTTGTTCTAGGATCAACGCATCAGTTGGTGAGATTGGCATCGTTCGTGCTTCCACCTTCGGCGACCGGTTCAGACCCATCAGCCATCGTGCGTGGAGAACCACATGACCTTGTTCATTTTCACTTCCGCCTTGGATCTGCAGCGTGCGGTCTGG
>CAYNOM010001195.1:0-2108 GCA_964398415.1 uncultured Polyangiales bacterium
GGCCGTGGCGCGGTCGAGGAGCTCTTCGGGGTTGGGGCGCTGGGCGTTCATCGGGCGACTCCTTCCAGGGCGACGAGCTCCTTGCGGAGCCGCGCCCGCGTGCGGTGCAGCAGGACCGCGACGACCCCCTGGGAGATTCCCAGCAGGTCGGCGATCTCGCGGTTGGGCAGGCCTTCGAAGTAGCGGAGGGCGAAGATCTCGGCGGCGCGCGGCGTCAGCCGCGCCATCGCCAGGCGCAGGTTGGCGCGCAGCTCGCGGCTCGCCTGCTGGCGTTCGGGGTCGGGGGCGCCGCTGGCGAGCGGCGATTCGCCGCCGGCCGGCTCGAGCGGCACCCAGCCGGCGCGCTGCCGGGAGCGCACGACGTCGAGCGCCGCGTTGACCGCCGAGCGGTAGAGGTAGCCGCCCGCCCGGTCGTCGAGCTCGACGTCGCCGCGCCGGGCGAGGCGCAGGAAGACGGTCTGCAGCACGTCCTCGGCGTCGGCCGGGTTGCCGGTGACGCGGTAGGCGGCGCGGAAGACCGCCTCGGAGTGCTCGCTCCAGAAGCTCTCGAGGCGGGCGAAACCGCCCGGTGGAACAACGGCGTTCGTCGGGGAAGGCATGGGCAGCGAATCGCTCATGGGACGTCCTTTTCACCCGTAATACGCCCCTGAACGCGGTTGCTTACAACTACCCGGGCCGCGACCTCGCTGTTCTTGCTTCGCGAACCTCGGCTAACTCCCCAGATCTCGAGGTCCGAAGTTCGCGAGTTCGATTCTGTTCTCAGAAGGCGGGCGAATCGAGCCCCGCCTCTATCAGCGGCGCATCGCGTCGCTCGGCGAATCGCGGTGGCCACCGACCGACTCGCCGGTTTGCGATGCGCTTTCGGCCGCGACAAGCGCCTCGGAGAGCGTCGAGAATATGCAGCCCAGCTCCGACACTCTCCGACAGGAGGAAATCAAGAGCCGGCTGACTTGGAGGATCCCGGGGGGCACCTCGGATCGCGTGCCGGTACTCTCCAAGTAGCTCGCAATCGAGGCCCTCAACGCATCGGAGTCCTGCGGATAACTGTTGCCTCGATGCTCATCGAACTGCCAGACCCGACCCTCAGGGAGCACAAGCTCCCACTCAATCGTCACGTTCTCTTGATCAAGGATCGCCATCATGCCGTCGAAATCGCCAGGCGCTGGGAGCGAGACTCCGTTGGGCAAGTGGATGCGCGAGGCCACAGTCGCGCTCCAGCCTGTGCTCGACTCTTCAATCGAGTACTGGTCGCCGCCCATGTCGGGACCATAGCGATGAGACAGCCGAAAACGACCGAGCTTTTCAGAGCGAACCGTCAACTCCGAGACATAACCGACCTCAGACACTTCAACCAGTTCCTCGAGCTGAGCCGCAAGGTCCTGGCCGAGTCTCCACTCACCACGTCTCTTCAGCGGCTGTATTTCGTCCGCGTGGAGACCCATCGTGAGCGCGGTCGTACCGGCGAATACGGCGCCAATCAGCACCCTAGCGCTATGCTTGAACGGCCGCATTAATCGAGTCTCAAATGGGGACTGGTGCAGCCGTTCCCCTCGTGGGTATGCATGCAGCTCGTGCGACAGTTGTCCGCGTTTCGACTCGCGGTCGCTTCACAGGTTTTCCTACCCACCGACTTGTTGGCGCAGATACACTCCGCGTGCTGGTCCAGCATTCCATTACAGCATGCGAAGCATCCATTGCAGTTCTTGGCTCCGGACGGTCCGGAATCGCAGACATCGAAACTCCCGGTCAACTGGGCGAAGTGCGGATTATTCTGATCCGGACAGGGCTGGGAACTCCAGTCATGCTGGTAGTGATAAGGATCCCCAGTGCAGTGCGGGTCGGGGTGACTCCCCGATCCGCCGTGCTGTGAGATTGCGGGACTCGACATAGCCACTAAAAGGCCCAAGAAGGCCCACCAAGCCCTTGACATCTCTCTCATGGATTGACCCCTTTGTTGGGAGCCTACCCCCCCCCCCTAACCAGAGATGTCAAGTGGACACGGGCGCCCGGCGATTTCACCCGACCGCCTGCAACGACCACCTTCGGCTGTGAGATCAGCCGCCGAGCAGGTCGGGCGGCTTCTCGATCTCCTGCTTGACGGTGAGGAC
>CAYNOM010001196.1:0-2102 GCA_964398415.1 uncultured Polyangiales bacterium
CATCACGGAAAGTCTCGACCGACTTGCCACATTCCGCCCCCGCAGCTCGACGCGCAAGTCTGCCGAGGCCCGCTCCAGGCCCGAACTCACCCGTCTCTCCTGAGCGATGGCTCTCCGGTTGCCCGACAGCGGCCGCACGGCGCCACGCTCCGTGCCTTGACAGGGCCGTTCCTGCTCACGCCCGGTCGGCCCCGAGTTGTACGCAACTGTGTCAAGCGTATTACAAGTTTGCACAACTCCGAACATTTCGCGCATAGCTGGTTTACACGCGGCCAATAGCCTTCGAATGTCTGGAGACCGGGCGTGCCTGCCGCGCTGCGCACGGCCGCACCCTGCGAACGTCTCCCGCACCGAGCACCGAATCGGCCCGTAACGCCGTGAAGCATACGCAGCGCAAAACATATCAAGACGCGAGGAGACGAGACGTGAGGAGAGAAAATTGGCAACGATACGCCCTGAGTGCACTGGCCTGCGCCGTACTGGCAGCCACTGCGGGGGCGGCAGGTGCCCAGGATGCCACACGCCTGGGGCAGGATCTCACACCGCTGGGCGGTGAAAAGGCGGCCAACAAGGACGGCAGCATCCCGGAGTGGCAGGACGGCGGCGCCCTCCTGCCGGGGTGGACCTACGGCCAGAGGCGCGTCGACTACTTCAAGTACAAGGATGACAAGCCGCTCTTCACCATCGACGCGTCGAACGCCGATCAGTACGCGGACGGTCTCAGCGAGGGGCAGCTGGCACTGCTCAAGACCTTCAAGAACTATCGCATGGATGTCTATCCGAGCCGCCGCCACTGCTCGGCCCCGGACTTCGTCCTCGAGAATACGCGCAAGAACGTCGCCGACGGGAAGATCGGAGACGATGGATGGAGCCTCGTCGAGGCGACCGTTCCGGGTATTCCCTTCCCGCTGCCGCAAAGCGGCATCGAGGTGTTGTGGAACTCGAAGTTGAAGTACGCCGGCGTCGGCTTCAACATGCCCGCACTGTGGATCATGCTCTCGCCGCGCGCGAGCGGCGGTGACTGGATCGAGGCGGGATCGTCCCAGGCCTACTACTATCCGTGGGGCAAGAAGGGCTCGCATCAGCTCAGCACTCTGCCGCCGGTCGAGTATTACACCTTCTTTGACTACAAGTCGCCCACCGCACTGGCCGGCCAGGCGCTGATCGTCAGCACCCTGTTCAACAGGCCGGGCGACGTCTTCTACTACTTCCCCGGCCAGCGCCGGGTACGCCGCATGCCGAGCTACTCGCATGACGCGCCGCAGGTCGGGTTCGAAAACCAGTACACGCTCGACGAGCCGCGCGTATTCAACGGCACGCCCGACCGCTTCGACTGGCAACTCGTGGGCAAGCGCGAGATGTACATCGGCTACAACGCGTTCGGCATGTACAACCCCGAAGCCGACCGCCGCCAGGTCGTAACCCCGGACGGTGTGGACTCGTCGGCCACGCGCTACGAGCTTCACCGGGTGTGGGTCGTCGAAGCGACAGTCAAGGAAGGTGTGAGGCACCTCGCACCCAAGCGTCGGTTCTTCTTCGATGAAGACTCGTGGTCGCTGATGGGCGCGGAAGACTACGACGCCCAGGGCAAGCTGTGGAAGGTGCGCGAAAGCTTCGTGATCCCGGTCGCCGAGACCGAAGCCTGCGACAACCCGGCCTTCGTCCAGTACGACCTGAACTCCGGCCGGGTGCTGTTCGACCAGTCGAGCATGGGTGCGGGGAAGGACATGAGCTGGTCCACGGAGCCTGACGACCCGAAGTACAGGGACAGCTTCTATACCCCGGAGAACCTGCGCTCGATCAGCGAGCGCTGACCGGGAAGCACTCCACTGGCCATCATCCGCACCAAGTCCGCGTCGGTGTGCGCAACTGCGACACCACGCGGAACCGAATCAAGGGGAAAGCTTGTGAATACCTATCTTAAGAGCACCTTGCGGGCACTCGTCATCGCGGGAATCTGTGTCCCCGCCGCCCATGCGTTCCAGTTCGAGAGCGGGTCCGTCCAGGGCTCGCTCAACTCCACGCTCACGTTGGGTTTCGGCCAGCGTGTCGAAAAGCAGAGCTGCAGCCACCACGGCGACATCTCGACCAGCTGCGGCGCC
>CAYNOM010001197.1:0-2098 GCA_964398415.1 uncultured Polyangiales bacterium
GTGACGCTATGCTGCATCCTCGCTTGGTTGCGAATATAGGAACAGGCCCTAGTGCCATGCGGCACTCCCGATTCACCGTCGAGACCAGCGAAACTCGACTGCCAGTGCGTCGTGATCGCTAAGAGGTTCACCGCTTTCGGGATGAACGAATTTGCGGCGTTCGAAGCGGTGGCTCAACGGCTCGATCGAGACCGACGAACCCTTGCGGAATGCAAACTTATCGATGTTCGTCGCATCGGATGCACAGTCTACGAGCTCGCAAACGTCGGAAAGATTCGTGACGCGGAGAAAGTTCTGCCAGATGGCGAGGGAGGGGTCGCCGGGGTCAGTATGCAAATTCGTATCTCCTCCGAGGATAATTGCCCTATCTGACGGTCGACTGACGATGAACGAGGCGAGCTGTCGATAGTTGTCCTCCCGTAGCGACTGATCTTGGGCGGTACTTCCAGCTTCTCCATGGAGATTGTAGACATCGACGTCGATTCCTTCAGCCAAGCGATGGGTCGCTACACTGAACCCCTTGGTCGCGAGGCAGTCTCCTTCGCCCTCACCGGTTGCACCGCCATAACAGCCTTCCCACCGCACACGCTGCACCTCGCCAAACGGGGACATGGAGAAGCGGTTGAGCCCATCGCTCGCCAATGCGTCTGGCCGCGTTGGATCCGATCCCAGGGGAAGCGGGGCCGGGACCGACTGATAGGGATGCTTAGCTTCCTGGGCCAACAGGTCGTGATAGACCTCGAGGGTAAGGGTGCTGTCCTGAGGAGTGAGCCAATCTTCTTGCACGAGAACGAGATCGTAGTCGTTCAATAGTGGGCTGATATGGGGCATGTTCTCGGCCGGATTCGAGCCGCTTAGAAGCTCCGGCAAACCGGCTACGTTGTAAGTCAGAGCCTTGAGCTCCCCGCTGTTGTCGGGATCTCCTGTCGCCGCGTCGTCGGCGTGGCTGCCTGCACCCTGTGGGTCGTTGGCGGTGCACGAGGCTCCGCCGATGAGAACCAGCGCGCGCAAGATCGGAAACGAGCGAGGCATGGACCTGACGCGAAGCGCGCCCGAAGGGCGCCTCAGCCCTCTTTCGTGGGGCGCGGTCGTCGGACGATGACGGCAGGTGCGGCCACGGGCGCCCTCACCTTGCGCGGCTCCTCCTTGGATCGCGGCGTCGACGCAGCAGCGGGCGCCTTGGCATTCTTCGCAGGTGTGTTCTTCGGAGTTGCGGTAGACTTCGCTTCGACCGAGGCACCCCGCGCCGAATTGGGGGTCGGCCGTGGGCTGACACGCTCGCGGCCGGACGGCGCGGGGGCTTGGGTCGCCTTTGCCTCAGGCTTCGGCTTGGTCTTCGCTTTGGGCCTCGGCTTGGCCTTCACCTCGGGTTTTGGCTTCTGCTCGGCGCTCTCGCGCGGCGCGCGCCCCTTGTTGGCCTTGCGAGCGAGCGCGGTCAGTGCGCGCACGATCCAACGTCCGCGCTGCCTCCACACCGAGGGCCACAGCTCCGCGAGACGCGCATCGTGCCGCGACACGAGGGTGTTCTTCACGGTGTAGAAGAACACGCCGCCGAAGGTGCGCGGCTGCCCATCTCGCGTCAGCAGCCCACCGGCGCGCTGGATCGCCTCCGCTCGCTCGAGGTGCTCGTACGCGAAGTCGACCCCCCAGATCTCGATGACGCGCTGGAGCATCGAGAGCGGCTTTTCCTCCGTCTCACCGAGGCGCTCCGCGATGGCCCTGGTGTGCTGCTGCGCATCGCGCCTGTGGCGCTGCTCCGTCGGCGCTCGCTCAGTCATTCGCCCCTCTCAAAGGCGAAGCTAGCCGATCGGGAGGTGGGTTCAATGCGCGAGCGCAGCGCGGCGCTGAAAGGTGGTGCAGAACACGCCCCGCCTGAAGGAAGATGCCATGCCCGCACATGGAGAAGGGCACGCAAACCGGGCACTCGCGTTGCCCCAGGGGAACCCGTGTTAGCCTCCAAGCGCTTCGCAACCGCCATCGTTCGAACAGCGTTGCTCACGCTCCTGCTCACCCCCGCGTGTGCCGAGCAGTCACCCACTCGGCCTGAGCTCGACGCCGGCGCGGTCAACACGGACGCAGGCGCCGACACCGACGGGGC
>CAYNOM010001198.1:0-2098 GCA_964398415.1 uncultured Polyangiales bacterium
CCTTGGGGCCCTGCTTTGCATGCGGTCTGCAGGCGCGTCTGCACCTCGGGCTCGAGCTTCGACAAGCCCGCGGCCTGACCGAGGCGGAGCGCGTCGACTGCATTGAGCCCCTCGGTGTAGAACGCGGACAAGGAGAGCAGTGCCCCCGCGCGATTGCCGCTCGCACAGTGCAGGATGACCGGCGCACCTGCGTGCTGGGCCAAGACCTGCCCGAGCTCGCGCGCGTTGTCTTCGGTGAGATCCGACGCACCGGCCACAGGGATGGTGTGGAACGCGAGGTCAGCGGCTTCAGCGGCCTCCCGTTGGGCGGCAACGTCTTCCGGCAGCAAGCTGATCACCGCAGCGTAGCCTGCGACCTTGGCCTCTGCGAGTTGCTCGGGCGTGGGCTTGCCCCCCGTGAGCAACTGCGGACGCGGCTGCCGCGCGTTTGGAATCGCCACCATCGGCGCGACGGAAGTGGCCCCCTCGCTGTCCGTGGCGTGGGGCGGAGCCTCGGCCACGTTCTCATCACCCTGGGCGGCCCCGGGCGTAACGTCGGCAGGCGCGGGGCGTCCGCACGCCGCTGCGAGCAGGCCGAGAACAGCACAACGATACGCGGTCGAGCCCAACGAGGTTTTCATGCCGAGCATGTCCCAAAGTCCTCATGCGTCGTCAAGTCGACCTGCTTGGGTCATGTGCCAATACCGACTTGGTGCACGTCACGCCGAACATTCCGAGCGGAACGAGGCACGAGCCGTTGGGAAGCCCACGGAACGCGCCTCGTATTTAACCAACATGCGACTCAACGAGCGAACCCTGAATCCCCTGCGGGCGCTGCTTGCGTTGGCCGTGATCGGATCCTCGCTCACGTCGGCGCGTGCGCGCGCGCAGCTGACCTACACTGAGATCGCGCGCGAGTGGCAAGGCGGCCTCGGTTGGATCGATGGTGATGTACCGACGGCGCTCGCGGAGAATGGCCTCGTGGCCTTTGCCGCACACGACACCGCGGGGACAGTGGGCGTTTATCACGGTGATGGTGGGCCCCTGACGGGCTTCGACCTCGCGCCGTCGGGCATCATGGAGCTGTACGAAGTCGACCTCGACTCCGACGCCCACATTGCCCTGCGTGGACAGACCGGGCCGGCCACGTTCGAGGGACCCCTCGAGGCCATCCTCACCACCGACGGTGTGGGTGAAGAGTTCGAGGTCGTCCACGAGGGACGTCGCTTTGCGCTCAACCCCGATCCGGTGGCACCGCGCTCGCTCGACATGGATGAAGGGGGCGTCTTCGCGTTCAGCAGCATTCGGGACGGCCACGGCGCCCTCATGCGCGGCACCATCGGGGGGCCGCTCGAAGTGCTTCGCACGGGCTCCGGCACGTTCTACAACACCCAAGGCGCGGACGTGAACTCGGCCGGCACCATGGTGGTCCAGATGGAGCACATGGACCCGGCTTACAACCAGCTACGGCGCGGCATTCTGCTCTTCGATACGCCAGAACAGGGCATCACCGAGATAGAAACAGCGCTCGAGCGCGTGGGGATCGGGGTGCAGCCCAACGTCGCCATCAGTGAAAACGGCACGGTCGCCTTTTCCCTCAATGTCAACGTCACGGTCCGTCACTACGATCCCCCCTTCGATGCCTCTGGGCCACCCATCTCCGAGGTGACGCTCGCCCCCGGGGTCTACGTGGCGACGCCGGCACCCATGGGAGAACCCAGCACATACACCCAGATCGCCAACGCGAGTGGCGGGTACGCGAGCTTCGGCCGCGTGCAGATCAACGATGCCGGCACCGTGGTGTTTCAAGCGACCAGGGACAACGGCGAGAACGGCATCTACAGCGGTCCGAGTCCTGACCTCGACAAGATCGTCCAGACCGGGGAATTTCTGATCGGCGCCGCTCCCTTCGTTTCCTACATCGTGATGGGCGAGCTCAACGAGGCAGGAGAGCTCAGCATGCTGACGAGTGATTGGTACAGCGTCGACTATCAGATCTGGCGTGTCGGCGGCATCACGACCTGCCGCGGCCTGTGCGACTTTTCGCGGCGTCTGCGCGCTTGCCGGGGCCTGCGCTGTCTGCGCGAGTTGTTGTTCGAAACGTGTGCGCGCTGATCTC
>CAYNOM010001199.1:0-2097 GCA_964398415.1 uncultured Polyangiales bacterium
AGTCGAGCACCTTGACGAAGTCGGAGTCGCCGCCGCGATGGATCAGGTAGACGTTGTCCGGCTTCATGTCGCGGTGAACGATGCCGATGTCGTGTGCGGCGCCGAGCGCGCGGCACAGCTGCGAAGCGATGTGGATCGTGCGCTTCGCAGGCAGGGGCTTTCCGGGCTCGATCGCGGCCGTGAGCGGAATGCCGTCCAAGAACTCCATCACGAAGTAGGTCGAGCCATCGGGCAGCACACCGAAATCGCTGATGTCGATGATGTGGTGGTTGCCGATCGACGTGGCGGATTGCGCCTCCTGACGAAAGCGCTGGACGATCTCGGCGTCCTTCGAGACTTCCGCCTTGAGCACCTTGATCGCCAGCGGCTTGTTCAGCGTGACGTGACGGGCCTTGTACACGAGGCCCATGCCACCTTCGCCGAGCACCTTCTCGATCTGGTAGCGACCGTCGAGCACCGTTCCGATGAGCGGATCGACGGGTCGTTCAGGGTTCGGTACGAGCTTGAGTTCAGTGGTCATCGGCGAACAACGAGACGCTTTTGCGTCTCCCCTCATCTTGTACGTATCACGGGCTCAGAAGGATCTCTGCATCCATGGTTTTCTAGCGGTCGTCCATCCTCGCAGTACGTGCCTAACGACGCGGAGATTCAGTCCTATTTCCCGCTTCCATTTCAGCAAATTTTTCTAGCGTCGCGGGCAAATTCCAGATCTGGATCGCGGGCCCGGACACAAATCGCCGCCCCAAATCCAGCGTCGGCCTTGGACGGGGCCACACGTACCTCAGCGGAAAGCCGCGCGCAGCCGCGACATCGCGCGCAAACACACACACGAGCGCCTCACCGCGGGTCGTCCTCCTCGGAAAGCTCCGCGGCGTTTGGCTCGGCCTCGGCGTTTGGTGTAGCAACGATCTGCTCGGCCGCCTCCGTGCCCGATGCTTCGCCTTCCTCGTGCTCACGCGCCTCTTCGTCGTCGCCCTCCGGCCGCGACTCGGGCGTGTAGTGCGTGTCGAGGTTCATGCCCTCACCCGGTACAGGTTCGCCGATGCGGCGCTCGAAGATGTCGCGGCTCTCCGGCGTCAGCTCGGCAAACTCGCGCAGCGTGGGCAAGTCGCGAAGGTTCTTGAGACCAAAGAGCTCGAGGAAGTCGTTCGTGGTGCCGTACAGCATCGGCCGGCCCGCATCGTCGCGCTTGCCGAGGATGCGGATCACGTTGCGCTCGAGCAGCACCTTGAGCGCGGAGCCCGAGTCGACGCCACGTACGTCCTCGATCTCGGGGCGAGTGACGGGCTGCCTGTAGGCGATGATCGCCAACACCTCGAGTTGGGCCCGCGACAGCTTGGTCGGTTTCTGTTGGATGAGGTTTCGGACGAACGGCGCAAAGCGTGGGCTCGTGCGGAACTGAAACCCACCCGCGATCTCGTCGAGCACGATGCCCCGCCCCTCGTAGGACAGGGCTAGGTCGGCCAGGGCCTTCTTCACGAGGCCCAGGTCTTGGCGCGTCAAGCGCGCGAGCCTGACGGCTGCGATCGGCTTGTCGGAGACCAGGATCAGCGCCTCGAGCGCTCCCATCAACAGCTTCGGATCGAGGCTCACGGTCCCGGCGAGGCCTGGACCCTCGCGCAGCGGCACGCCCCCTTCGTCGTCGTCGCCCGCGTCCGAGAAATCGGCCTGGCCCGGTCCCATCGGCTCGGACGCATCGCCCTCGTGCTCGGCGTCGGGCTCGTTCTCCGGCTCACTCATCGTCGCGGTCATCCTCTGACGTCGTATCGAGTAACTCCGGTTCGGTCAGCTCATCCAGCACCGGCGCCTCGCCCTGTGCCTGCTCGGCGGCGGGCCGGCGATCAAGCCCCGACTCTGCCGTTTCGTCAACTTGCTCGCCGGTTCGACGAGCCTCGTCGGTGTCGAGCAACGCATGCTCGAGATAGATGGGCGAGCAGGGCTCAGCTTGATACAGGCGCAAGAGGCGCGTCTTGGCCATCTCGAGCATCGCCATGAAGGTGACCACGAGGTCGTAGGTGGTGACGTAACCCTCGAAGAGCTCGTCGAAGGGCACGCGCCGGCGCTCCCTCAGCAAGTCGACGAGCTCGCTCATGCGCT
>CAYNOM010001200.1:0-485 GCA_964398415.1 uncultured Polyangiales bacterium
GCCCTCAAGGTGCCACGGGTAGGCTTCTTCTCGACGCCCGCCTTCTTCGCGAACTGGGGCACCAACGACTCGAACGAGATGCGCGTGACGGCCAACCAGACGTTGATCGTCGCGCTCGGCGCGAGCTTCGACGGCAGCGACAGCACCGTGCCCGTGACCGACGACGGCGTTGCGGCCGAGCACGCCGATCCCAGCACCGCCTGTTACTCCTGTCACAAGACCCTCGACCCCATGCGTCAGTTCTTCCGCAGCACCTTCTCGCTGGCCTACCACGAGCAGCAAGACCTTACGCAGCGTCGACTATCCGGCGCCTTTCTATTCGAGGGCGCAGACGCACAAGGCAGGAGCATCGACGTGCTCGCCAGGGGGCTTGCCTCGCACGAGCGCTTCGCGAGCGCCTGGGCTCAGAAGCTGTGTTACTACGCGGGTTCGGCCCGCTGCGGTGACGATGACCCGGAGCTCCTGCGGGTGGCTGAGGCATTTCG
>CAYNOM010001200.1:495-2097 GCA_964398415.1 uncultured Polyangiales bacterium
GGAGCAGCAACTTCAACTTCAAGGTCCTGATACGCGAGCTCTTCAGCTCGCCGCTCATCACCGCCCTCGAGCCGACCAATACGTTGAAGGAGCGCAGCCCCGTCATCAGCATCGCGCGCCAGGATCACCTGTGTAGCGCGCTCTCCGCACGGCTCTCCGTGCCCGATATCTGTGGCCTAGGCACGAACGTGAAGGACCGCTTGCGTCGCGCGGCCTACCTGGGGGCGCTCGCCGTCCCGGAGGACGGCTTCAGTCGGGGATCTGAGCTTCCCGTGGTGCCGAGCGACACGAGCTTGTTCTTTCGCGCCTCCACGGAGCGCCTGTGCAGCGTCATCGCAGAAGGCGTGATCGATGCTGGGCAAGGCTCCAAGTACCAGAGTGCCAACGCGGATGTAGCGATTCTCGACATGGCACACAACATCATGGGGGTGGCAGTGGGAGACCCGCGAGAGCCCGAGACACTCAGCATTCTGCGCAGCCACTACGCTGATGCGCTCGCCACGGGCGTGGCCCCCCGTGACGCCCTGCGCTCGACGTTCGTGCTGAGCTGCAGCGCACCCCCGGCCGTGACCATTGGACTATGAGGAAAGCACCCATGGAGCTCAGTAGACGCGATGCCCTCCTGCGCTGCCTGTGCGGAGCCTCCGCCCTGGGCCTGCGATCGCTCGTGACAGGCCTTCCCATCGCGTGGCTCGGGAACCCGATGCACGTCCTGGCGCAGGACCAGGCCACAGCGTGTGATTCCATCGCGGAAAACCCACAGTTTCTGGTGCTCAGCACCTCATCTGCGGGCGACCCTGTCAACGCCAACGTCCCAGGGACCTACAGCGATCCGCGCATTCTGCACTCTTCTGACCCAGCCATGGCCAGGACCACGCTGACCCTCGGGTCGAGACAAGTCGACGCCGCCAAGCCCTGGGCGTCTCTGCCGCGTAGCGTGCTCGCCCGCACCTCGTTCTTTCATCACGCCACGCTGACCAACGCCCACCCCAATCAACCCAAGGTCATGCGGTTGATGGGTCAGATGCGGCAGCAGGAGATGCTGGTCTCGATGTACGCAAAGCAGCTCGCCCCCTGCCTCGGCACGATTCAGCGTGAGCCCATCGTGATCGGAGCGGCAAGCTCGAGCGAGCTCTTGACCTTCGAGGGGCGCACCCTCGCGCGACTGAATCCGCGCGCGTTGCGCAGCGTACTCGGGCAGACGCCCGGCCCGCTGACAGACCTGCGCAGCCTGCGCGATCGCGATCTCGACCGGATGAACGCTCTCTTCAAGAAGCACGGCACCAACGCGCAACGTCAGCTCCTCGATCGTCTTGCGCTCTCGCAGCGGGAAGCGCGGGCCATTCCGGAGCAACTACTCGATGGCCTCGCGGAGATCACGTCGGATGCCATCGATGGGCAGATCGTGGCGGCGGCCATCTTGATCAAGATGAAGGTGGCGCCTGTCGTTTCGGTGCACATCCCATTCGGCGGCGACAATCATAGCGACAATGGCTTCGTGCGGGAGTCTGCCGAGACGATGACAGGCGTGGCCTCGATAGCGCGGCTCATGCAGACCCTGGTCGACTTCGGGCTCGACAAGCAGGCGACATTTGCCCTGAT
>CAYNOM010001201.1:0-2097 GCA_964398415.1 uncultured Polyangiales bacterium
CGGATTGCAGGTGGTTCCGTCGCGCTGCACTCCCTCGAGAGCACAACGCAGGCCTTCTTCGCCGATCCAGATGTCGTAGGTCGCAGCAGCTGCCTGCTTCGCATCCTCGAGCTTGTCGGAGGCCACGGATCCCTCACCGGCGAGCGTGATCTCGAGGTTGGCAAAGTCGATGCTGCCGTCCTGGACTCCGCCCGCAGGGCAACCGTGCTCGCATACTTGGAATGTGACGCGCCCCGACACGTGCTGGCGGACGTACTCCTCCGCGGTCTGCAGCATCTTCTTGGCCGATGCAGACAGTCCGGGCCGCGCCACGATGGTCGGGTATTGGTGCGCGAAGAAATCCATCGCGTGGAAGATGCCCTTCCGCGCATAGGCCACGTCCGGGATCCGAATGTTGTCGCCGGGCCAAGCGGCCGTCTCCGTGTTCGCGTACAGGTACCATGGGTTGACGGGGACGTTCACGTCCTCCATCCCGTGGGCCTTCCACACCGTGAAGGTCTCCCCTGCGTCCTGCTCGCCATCGCCATCGAAATCGACGTGCACCGGCGCTTGGTAGCTGTAGAACGCGCGACCCAAGACGTTCGACTCCTCGACGATTCGTCGCCGTGCCCGCTCGAGGTCTGCCTCTTCAATTCCGTCAGCGAGCAGAAAGCCTAGACCGCCTGGATTCGTCCCCAGGGCCCCGTTGAGCTCGGCGTTGAGCGACGTGACGATGGCGTCGGCGAGCTGATTCAGCGGCAGGCTGGGGTTCGGACTCAGGTGAAAGCGCCGGATGAGCTCCTCCGCGCGCTTGTCGCCGTCAGTCACGCTGAGCGACGTCACGACGGGATAGGTCCCGTCCTTCGTGGTAGTGCCTGCCGTGGAAACCGTGTTGTAGAGGCCCCTGGGGATGGTGACGTAGGGGCTCGCCGCACGAAGCAGGGAGTCGTACGGATCGCGCCAGGCCACGCTGCGCGCCGCACCGCGGTCGCCCTTGGTGGCGTTCTTGGCCTTGGCGGACGCGTGCAGATACTTCGCGGCCTTCTCGGAGGCTTCGACCGCCGTCGACATGGCACCGAGCAGGAGCCCTCCGATATAGGGCTTCGCGTCAAATCGTGGCGCACCTTCGGCACCTGCAACAATCAGCGTCAGTTGCTCGCACTCGAGCGCCCGGGTCGCGCCGACAGCCGCCTCGCGGGCGGCCTCGGCAGCCACCAGGGCCCACGAAGCACGGTCCGATGGGTCTAGAGTCCGGGGAAGCTGGTAGAGGAGAGTCGTGCCACTGCCACCAGCTCCAAGCGCGGCGTCAAGCGTCGTACTGACGTAAGCAGATCTCCGTGAGACGTCTGTACTCAAGTAGACGTCCGTGGAGCCCTCTGCGATGGTCAGCGCCCATTCGGCGATGCAAGCCAGCTCAGGAACGACATACCCAGCCCATTCTTCCGAGCCATCGAGGCGAGACAAGCTGATGCAGTCACGCCCGTCGTAAGCGCCGCTCCCAGCGACGTCCCGCAGCCGCTGGCTCTCGAACCGACGGCAGAACTGAACGATCTTGCTCAGTGGGCCCGTTGTGTAGCTCAGCGGCACTATCGAGCCGGCAGGAGCTGCACCGGCCGGGAGGGGCAGTTCCTGATTCTTCCAGTCACGCACGTACGTCTGGCGCCCCTCGGTCAGCCCCTGGGCACCACCGCCGAGCTCCACCTCATCATCTTCATCACCCGGGGTCGCCCCACCGCCCCCATCGCCGCAGGACGCAGCAAATGCGAGGGCAGTGCACAGAGCGGTGAGCTGAAACCAACGTGAGGAGCGCGTTCGGTCAGTCATGGGAGGTCTCCAGGGCGCACCCATGGGGTGCGCGCCCGCGGTGCGTGTGCACGCGGGCAACGGTCAGCCGGCGAAGGGGGGCCTTCGTGTGGGAGCAGCAGCTTTGCTCAACGAGCCCGGGGGGGTTGGGAGAGCGGTAGGACCGTAGCTTGCGCGCTCCGGGTCAGCACGGAAATTGTTCCGCGACGTCGGGGTGAGACCGGGAGAGCCTCACCACGTCGCGACTCGGCCCACGCGCCCGTCAGCGCAGCACGCGATTGTGGTCGGGCGTGAGCAGCGCGGGCAGGTCGGTTT
>CAYNOM010001202.1:0-2096 GCA_964398415.1 uncultured Polyangiales bacterium
CCGCTGAGCTCGTTTGAGTAGTTCGCCTATCGTGCGCCAGCTCGGCAGATGTGATCGGGAGCCGGTCATGCCTTGGTCTGCGCAGCCCGCTTCTTGGCGCGAGGGTTGCGATACGACTCGCCTTCGATTGCGATCTGGTGAGCATGGTGGAGCAGACGATCCATCGCTGCGCCTGCAAGCAGCGCGTCGCCGAAGAGCGGGGGCCATTCCTCGAGCGCACGATTGGAAGTGATGACGAGCGCAGCCCGCTCGTAGCGCTGACGAATCACCTCGTACAAGTCCATGGGCTCGTCGTCGCGCATGGGCCGCAATCCGAGGTCATCGATGATCAGCAAGTCGGGCGTGGTGAAGCGTAAGAGTCGCCGGTCATAGGTCTGATCCGCACGCGCGGCACGCAGCTGACCGAGCATCTGCTGCGCGGACACGAAGAGCACGTTGTGTCCGAGTAGGCAGGCACGGTGGCCAATGGCTTGGGCGATATGACTCTTGCCGACTCCCGTGTTCCCCACGATAAGCGCGTTCTCGCGTCGCGCGACGAAGCTGCACGTCGCGAGCTCAAGGAGCTTTGCCTTGGGCACATTGGGGTTGAACAGGAAGTCGAAGTCTTCGATGGTTTTCTGATGCTCGAAGCTTGCCTTTCGGAGTCTTAGATCGAGCTGCTTTGCATCGCGTCGCTCGACCTCATCGGTGAGGACGCGGAGGAGAAAATCGGTATGCGCGAAGTTGTCTTCGACCGCTTGCCGCGTGCGCAGCTCCAAGGATTCAAGCACGCCGGATAGGCGGAGCTTTTTGAGGACGGGGACCAGTTCATCAGTTGGGCTCATGAGTAACCTCCAAAGGCAGATCGAGCAGCTCACGCACATCGCGTGCGAAACGAAATCGAGGAGCACCGGTGCCGTGCTCGTCTGCGACCGCGACTGCAGGAAGCGGCTGCAGATCGAGCCCCTTGCGCAGTATGTTTTTGATTCCGGGATAGGTATGGTTCCCATAGAAACGAGCTCGCGCGCAGGCAGCGCGTGCACGGTGTTCGGGAAACTTTTCCAGATGAGTCACGATCGCCTGAACGGCGCGCAGCTGATCGAGCACGTCATCGGAGCCGAAGACCTCACGCACGTAAGTGAGCACGACTTCGCCCATGCGACTGGCGCGGTGTTCCCAGTAAGACTGACTTCGCTCGCGCAAATCAGAGCGATGGTCAGGTAGGTGTTCCACCTTTGTGCTGCGTTTGCCGGGCAGCACACGCTCATGCTCCGCGACGCGTGTGTCGTCGACGTAGATGAGGACCGAGTTGCCGCTGGCGCGTATCCAGACTTCCTTACCGATGAATCTCCAAGGCACCGAGTACATCGCCTTGCGAAACACGATGTGCGTGTCGCGATGTACCTGCGCGACCTTCCACACCACCAGGTCCGCCCGACGTGCCGGAAGCTCCTGCAGCGCCGAGTGCTCGAGCTGCTCGAAAGCTTCACGGGGCTTGCGTTGCGTCGTGCCGTGCGTGCGCATGCCTGCGATGTCGCGCAGCCAGTCTGCCAGCTGTTGCTGTAAAACAGCAGCATCGCGCTCGTCTCGCGGCAAGAAGAAGTTGCGCTTGACGTACTTGACGCCGGCCTCGACCTTACCCTTCTTCTCTGGGCTTCTAACGGGAGCGGGGTCGACCTTGAAGCCGTAATGCCGCGCAAGCTCGCGATAGCTGCGGTTGAGAGTGGTCTGCTCGTCCAAACCAAATGCGGCGCGAATCACCGCGGCTTTCAAGTTGTCGGGTACGAGCACTGAAGGCACGCCTCCGAACTCCTCGAAGGCTTCGATGTGCAAACGCAACCACGTTTCCACCTTCTGATCGAACACAATGCGAGCGAACATGTGCCGAGAGAATCCGAGGACCAGCACGAACACGTAAGCCTTACGCATGCGGCCTTCGGCTGCGTCGTAGAGAAAACCTACGTATCCAAAGTCCACTTGCGCAACGTGCCCCGGCTCTGTTTCGACGGGAATCGCGACATCTTCTGCGCGCACACCTTGTTCAGCTCGAATGCGTGCATACAGTCGTTTAACGGCGGCCCGGGAGCCCCCCAATTCTTTTTCCTCGAGTCGCAGGC
>CAYNOM010001203.1:0-2096 GCA_964398415.1 uncultured Polyangiales bacterium
GACCTCAAGCCGTCGAACATCCTGGTCGAGGAAGTCGACGGCGAACCGCGCCCGCGGATCATCGACTTCGGTCTCGCCAAAGCCCTTCATCAGCGCTTGACTGAGCGCACCCTCTTCACCGAGCGCGGCCAGATCGTCGGCACCCCGGAGTACATGAGCCCGGAGCAAGCGGCGGGCGAGGCCTTCGACGTCGATACCACCACCGACGTCTACTCGCTCGGCGTCGTCCTCTACGAGCTCCTGACCGGCAGCCTCCCGCACGACCCTCACAAGCTCCGCGACGCCGGTTGGCTCGGCATGATGAAGATTCTCCGCGAGGAGGAGCCCAAGAAGCCGTCGACGAGAGTCTCGACGCTCAACGACGAAACCGCCTCGCTGGTCGCAGAGAAGCGCCTGACCGAGCCCAAGAGTCTCCGCCGCTCGCTCAGTGGCGACATCGACTGGATCCTTCTTCGAGCCCTCGACAAGGAGAGGCAGCGGCGCTACGCCAACGTCTCCGACCTGGCTGCCGACCTCGAGCGGCACTTGACGAGCCAACCAGTCGAGGCAAGCCCGCCGTCGATCCGCTACCTCGCGCGCAAATTCGTTCGACGCCACCGGCTGGCGGTCGGCTTCGCGGCCACCGTAGCGCTCCTCTTGGTGGCCTTCGCGGTTACGATGGTCTTCGAGGCTCGGCGCTTGGCGCGGGAGCGCGACCGGGCGGTGGCGGCGGAAAAGAAGGCGGAGAGCGAAGCCGAGACCGCAAAGCGGGTCACGGCGTTCCTTGTCGAGCTGTTCGAAGTCGTCGACCCGAGCGAGTCGCGCGGCAACTCGATCACCGCGCGCGAAGTGCTCGACCGCGGCGCGAAGCGGATCCAGACCGAGCTCGCCCATCAGCCGGCGATCCAGGCAACGCTCCAGGACACTCTCGGTCGGGTTTACTTCGCGCTCGGCCTATACACGCAGGCAGAGCCGTTCATTGATGCCGCTCTCGCCAACCGACGCCGGCTGTTCGGTGAGCGCAGCACCGAGACCGCGCGCAGCCTGTTCAGTCTCGGGCGGCTGAAGGATCAGGTTCAGGACTACGGCCCTGCGGCTCGCGCGCTGCGGCAAAGTCTGGCTCTGCAGCGCGAGCTCTCGGGATCTCGCACGCTCGAGGTTGCGGCAACGATGGACGTTCTCGGCGGCGTACTCCTGATCGGCGTGCGAACCGCGGAGTCCATCGACGAGGCCGAGGGTCTGGCTCGCGAGTCCTTGTCAATTCGACGGGAGCTCCTGGGCGCGGAGCACTCGCTGGTGGCCCAGTCGCTGACCAACCTTGGAGGCGTTCTGAGCTGGGGCAAGCACGATTTCGCCGCCGCGGAACCGATCCTGCAGCAGGCGCTCACGATGCAACGCAAGTTGCTCGGGAACAGTCATCCCGCAGTCTACGAGGCTTGTCAGAGTCTGGCGAATCACTTCTCCCGTAAAGGCGATTCTGCAGCCGCGGCGAATCTGTACCGCGAAGCCATTGATGTCGGAGAGCGAGTCTGGGGCGTGTCACATCCCTTCCTGGCGACCGCCCTGAACGACTTCGGCAACGTGCTCGCCGATCGGGGCGAGTTCGCCGAGGCGACTCGCTACTATCGCAGAGCGATCGACTGTCGGCGCAAGGCGACGAGCGGCGCCGATGACCCGCAGATCGCATTTCATCTCGGGAACCTCGCCTTGGCAGAACGCGCTCTCGGCCTCGATCGAGAGGCCGAGAGCAACTATCGCGAGGCCATCGCGACTCTTCGCGGTTCCGCCGAGGTGCGAGGAGACTGGCTGGCGCGCGGCCTGGATGACATGGCCGCGCTCCTGGTCCAGCAGCGCCGTCTTGACGAAGCAGAAGCCCTTCTCCGCGAAGGCATCGAGCTCGCCCAGGAGGCTCCGGTCCGCGACGAGGGCATGGCTCCCTTGCTGAGCTTTCATCGGGCGGAGCTTTTGAGCGCTAGGGGCCGCGGTGCCGATGCCGCGGAGCTGTGTGCGCAGATCGCAAAGCAGATGGTGGAGCGACTGGGGGTGCCCGGGAAGCCACCGAAAGAGTTTACGAAGCAGTCGAGCATGGACGCTCGAACTCGGGTTGTGCTCGGTGG
>CAYNOM010001204.1:0-2092 GCA_964398415.1 uncultured Polyangiales bacterium
TCCTTCGGATCCTTGGGAATGCAAGAGCCTCCACAGCACTCGCCACCGCTCTCGCAGTCAGCCCCGTCGGCTCGACAAGGGTCGAGCGCCCAGAAGCCGCGTTCGTTGCGCGTCGCTCCTTGGTTTGGGAGCAAGAACGGGGGGTGGCTCGGGTCGTCGCCCGCCGCGGCGTCAGGAGAGATCGCTGCCACCCAGAGCTGCTTGCGCACGTCGCTGCCCTGATAGGTGTTGCCGTATTCGCGGATCGACGTGAACACCACCCAGAAATAGCCCCCCGCGCTCACGGGCAGCGCGAAGGGCTCGTAGTTGCGCTGCCTGTCGCTCGGAACGTTGCCGCGGTTGAGCCGGTCGAGCGCAACCCGGGTCTTCGTGGCCGCATCGACCAGCGCGAGGCGCCCCGTCGACGAACGGTACGAGCTCAGGTCGTCCCAGGTAGGAAGCATCTCGCCGTAACTCGTCACGTACCCTTCGCCCTCTTGATACACGAGCAGGTTCGCGTCAGGGAGAAAGGTGGCGAACTTGACCACCGAGCCGTCGGGTCCGTTGTCGAGGAGCAGCTCGCGGTTCGAGAAAGTAAGGGTGCCGGCGGCGCCAGCGGAGCGATCGATGCTGACATCCATGATGGAGAGCGAGCGACTCACGCTGCCGAAGGGAGTGCTCTCGCCGGCTCCGTTGGTGAACGCGTACCGAGTGCCATCGTGCGAGAACGTCGGTAAGTAGGCGCTCACGTCCGCGCCGAGCCCGACCACCGTGGCCTCGACGAGCGCCTTGCTGGCGGCGTCGATGCGAAAGGCGCGCTGGTTCAGGCCGCCCCAGAAGTCGTTCTGAGAGCGCATCACGTAATCGCCATCCGGCGTGAAGGTGGCGAAGGACAGGCCGCGTGAGTCGCCGCCCAGCCCGCTCGGAGCGCCCGTGATCTGGGTCGCGCTCCCATCGGCGCCGATGTCATAGACACCGCTCTTGGGCGATTCTTGACCCACCTCGGCGCCCGCGGAGAGGCGTCGGCCGTTGGCGCTCGCGGAGTGGCACACGGTGCACCCGGACACGATGTGCTTGGGTTCTTCTCGTTGCCCGGGTCGCGTGGACCACAAGCCCAGGGCCGACTCGTCGTAGGTCATGTAGTACACGGCCCCCTCGAGCGCGGCGTCGGCTGCAATGACGCTCGTCGTCAGCGGCCCGTAGGCCTTTCCGGCGTGGGCCTTCGTGATCTCGAACGAAATCGGTCCACCCCGCGCCGAAGCCATCGCAGCATCCCACACGTCTTGCGGAATGTTCAGGCGCGGCGTGGAGGGTGTTTGGACATGCAAGAAGCCATCCCAACCAAAGCCCTCGGTGCTCACGTAGACATGCACATCCTCTGGCGGCAGCGAACCTGGGCTGAGCTGCAGTGTGGGCGCGCTCAGGCCGCGGGGCATCACGGTTTGATCGTAGGGGTAGAGCACCTTGGTCGCGTTGGGAGGCGCCATCGTGAGTCCGGGATCGGGCTCTGGAAGCCCCTCGAGCGCCCTGAGGTTGTCGGGGCCCACTTCTGCGCTCACCTCCCGCAGTGCGACGCTGACGAACACCTTGGCGGTGGCGCGCTCCTCACCATAGATCGCGGTGAGCTCCACCTCGCCTGCCGTCATCCCGCGGGTCGTGACCATCCCTTGGGCGTCCACGTCGACGAGGTCGCCCGAGATGCGCCACTTCACCGCCTCGAGAGGTTTGTCGTCCGTGCTCCATTGCGCCCGAAACTGCGCCGCGGCCGGCTCACCGCGCTCGGTGATCACCAGCACGGCCGTCGCGGGAGCGATCGACAGGACGCCCTCTTCCACCGGGCCTTGGCTGGGGACCGGCGTCACCCCGGCGTCCTCGACGCGGTCACGGGGCACGGCCTCGAAGTCATCGCCCGCGTCGCCCCCGCCGCCCTTGGGGCCACGACCCGCCGCGCAGGCGGCGATCAACACCATGGATACAACGCAACCAACGAGGCGCAGGGAGGAGGAGCAAATGGCCATGGCCTGAGGAGCCACACCATTCCGCCTGCGGCTCACGTCAATTTGTGTTGTCAGAAACATGACGCGCGGTTCATTTTTATTGAGCCACTGCATGG
>CAYNOM010001205.1:0-2087 GCA_964398415.1 uncultured Polyangiales bacterium
ACGCTGGCCTACGTGATCATCGCCGCGTTGATCGTGTTCATGTTCGGCTCCACCTTTTGGCGCATGCGCTCGGAGGCGCGCGCTTCGGCACTGCTCGCCGTGGTGCAAGAGGAGCACGAGTCACGTTGATTCACAACGTGAGCATCAAGCTCTGGCCGAGGCGGATGTCGCGACGCTCCACGCCCACGGGCGGCTGGGAGTCGAGGCGGTAATTGAGATCGCTCGAAATGAGCAGGCGGTCGGTGATCTCGACCTGCAGTCGCGTCTCGTTCAAGAGCTGAAGGTCTTTGAAATCGTCGAAGCGAGGCTGGGCGTAGGTGGTGGACACCAGGGTGACGAGGTCCGGCACGAAGGTGAGCAGAAGCGTGGCGTAGCTGTTCAGTCGGTAGTTCGTCATGTAGATCGGGTCGGGTGCGCCGGCGGGGATGTTGCGTCGCTCGCTCTCGTACATCGGCCCCGCACCGAGCCACAGGGTCACATGCTTGTGGTTGACCACCACGCTGCGTGCGCCCACGCCCGCGACGAGCCTACGCCGCAGCAGGCGAAACTCGTCGAACTGGGCCTGGCCGTAGACCTCGCCGCCGAAGCTGAGCCACTGCATGCGCGTGTAGCGCAGGTGGCCGTAGCCCTCCTTGGCGTTCGGCTCGCCGTTCGACGATCGATAGCCTGCGCTGCCGTAGACGAGCACGCGATCTCGAAACCAGAAGAGAGCGTCGTCCTCGGGCGCATCCGCGTGGGGGGTGGCGAAGAACGTGGTGAGCTCGCCTCGCAGGTCGAAGAAGTCGACGTTGCCCGCAGAGTAAGCCACCGCCGATCTGGCCCCGGCCCCGAAGCCGGGCTCGGCGATCCTGCCGGTGACCGTCTCGATGTTGATCTGGGCTGAGGCTTTCGTGGCGAGAAGCGTGGAGGATGCGAGCGCAAGGCACACCCCCATGAAGAAATACCGACAACGCATGGGCCGATGGTGGCCGACCCACGCAGGCGGCGCAAAGGCGCGGGTGAGCGAGTCGGTAGCGCGTCTCGCTGTGTTCTAAGCCACGCCGCGCGCGAGCATCCTGAATTGCGCTCGCGCCCACCGCTGCCCCTCCGAGAGGTCCTTGGTGACCAGGTAGGGGTACTCAGGAGGGTTCAACCAGAAGGCTGCCTGCATGGCTCCGCGCATGAGAAACGAGTTCTCCACGAACGCGATGCCCGTGATGTGATGCACTCGGTCGCGGGAGGCGGAGAGCCATTCCGCCTGCATCTTCCGCTGCTTGGAGTTGAAGGGAATGCCCTCGCGCAGATCGAGCACGACCGCGTAGTAGGTGTTGCGGTCGTATAGCTTCCTCATGTCGTCGAGGTAGGCCGAAACCTGAGCATCGGTGCAGGCGCCCACCTGCTTGATCGTGACGATCGGCCACTCGGAAAACTCGAAGTGCATGCCGGTTTGGATGGCTGCGCTCACGATGACCCCCCCAAGCTGGTCATGACAGTATCGGTCAGACTCGCGGTCGGCTGCAAGCCGTTGATCTCAAGCGTCCTACGTGACGCCGCAACGTCTACCTCGCGCACTCCACGGCAGCATCACTCTGGCCCGGGCGGCCGTCTCGCAGTAGGCCCAAGGCATGCTCAGATACCTCGTGCGCACGCTTCCCACCGCGCTGGCCGCCAGCCGTCGGCAAGACGGGGCCCTCGTGTCGCGCGCCCATCGCAGGGTGCGACTGTCCGAGATCGACGTGAACTGGCACATGAACCAGGCGGCCTACCTCCAAGTCGCGGAGCTCTCGCGCACCGACTGGGTGCTGCGCAGCAAGGTGTGGAGTCAGCTGCGTGCCCAGGGCATCAAGCCGGTGGTCGCCGACCAGCAGATCGTCTACCGCCGGGAGCTGAAGCCGCTCGAGGGCTACATGCTGGACACCCGCGCCGTGGCCGTGGACGGTCGGCTCCTTTGCGTCGAGACGCACTTTCTAGTCGGTGACCTGGTGCACGCCCGCGTTACCGCCAAGCTCATCTTCGTGCGCAAGCGTCACGTGCTCACGGCGAGTGAGGTCGAGGCGCTCTCCACCTCGTGGCTCACCGAGCCGCTCGCGGTGGAGAACTTTCGTGTG
>CAYNOM010001206.1:0-2087 GCA_964398415.1 uncultured Polyangiales bacterium
GAAGGCATCGACCCCGACGACATCGACAAGAAGCTCGTGCGCCACGCCGATCGCAAGGAGCCCTTCTCGGCGCTTGCGTTCAAGATCATCAACGATCCGTTCGTTGGACAGCTGACCTTCCTGCGCGTTTACTCGGGCCGACTCGAGAGCGGCATGGCCGCGCTCAACAGCACCAAGGGCAAGCGCGAGCGCATCGGTCGGCTGCTTCAGATGCACGCCAACAAGCGCGACGAGATCAAGGTCGTCGAGGCGGGCGACATCGCCGCTGCCGTCGGCCTGCGCACGGCAACCACGGGCGACACCTTGTGCGACGACAAGCATCCGATCGTGCTCGAGCGCATGGAGTTTCCGGAACCGGTCATCTCGATCGCCATCGAGCCGCGCACGAAGAACGATCAGACGAAGCTCGGTGAGTCGCTGCAGAAGCTCGCGACCGAGGATCCCTCCTTCCGCGTCAAGACCGACGAGGAAACCGGACAGACCATCATCTCCGGCATGGGAGAGCTCCATCTCGAGATCATCGTCGACCGCCTACGTCGCGAGTTCAAGGTCGACTGCAATGTCGGCCGCCCCGAGGTCGCCTATCGCGAGTCGATCGCGAAGAAGGTCAAGACCGAGGGTAAGTACGTCAAGCAGTCGGGTGGCCACGGCATGTACGGCCACGTGTGGCTCGAGATCGAACCGTCCGAGCCCGGTGCCGGCTACGTATTCGAGAACAAGACCGTTGGCGGAGTCATCCCCAAGGAATTCATCCCTTCCGTCGAGACGGGTGTGCGTGATGCCCTTGGTCGCGGTGTGCTCGCGGGCTATCAGATCATCGACGTGAAGGTCGCGCTCATCGACGGCAGCTTTCACGAGGTGGACTCGTCGGGCCCGGCCTTCGAGATCGCCGCTTCCATGGGCTTCCAAGATGGAGCCAAGCGCGCAGGCCTACACCTGCTCGAGCCCGTCATGGCGGTCGAGGTCGTGTGCCCAGAAACGAACATGGGCGACGTTATCGGCGATCTTAACTCGCGCAGAGGCCGCATTAATGGCATGAATCCGCGCGGAAACATGCAGGTGGTCACGGCGGACGTTCCACTCGCCGCGATGTTTGGTTACTCCACCGACCTGCGCAGCAAGACTCAAGGACGCGCAACCTACTCGATGCACTTTTCGAAGTACGAGCAGGTACCGCGGAACATCGAAGACGAGATTGTGGCGAAGGTACGAGGTACCTGAGTCCGGCCCGGCACAGCACCTGGCAACGCGTTAGGGAGAGACACGATCATGGCCAAAGAGAAATTCGTCAGGACCAAGCCGCACGTGAACGTCGGCACGATCGGTCACATCGACCATGGCAAGACGACGCTGACCGCGGCAATCACGAAGGTGTGTGCCAAGGATCGCGGCGGCAAGGCGATCGCCTACGCGGACATCGCCAAGGGCGGCACGGTGCGTGACGACACGAAGATCGTCACCATCGCGGTCAGCCACGTGGAGTACGAGTCGGAGAACCGACACTACGCCCACGTCGACTGCCCCGGCCACGCCGACTACATCAAGAACATGATCACGGGTGCGGCGCAGATGGACGGCGCCATCCTGGTGGTGTCCGCCGCCGACGGCCCGATGCCGCAGACGCGAGAGCACATCCTGTTGGCGAGGCAGGTCGGGGTTCCGTACATCGTGGTCTTCCTGAACAAGGTGGACATGCTGGACGACCCGGAGCTGCGCGAGCTGGTGGAGATGGAGGTTCGGGACCTGCTGAAGAAGTACGAGTTCCCGGGAGACCAGATTCCCATCGTGCCTGGCTCCGCGTTGAAGGCGCTGGAGGGGGACACCTCTGAGATTGGAGAGGGAGCCATCCTGAAGCTGATGGAGGCGGTGGACTCGTACATTCCGACGCCGCAGCGAGCGACGGACAAGCCGTTCCTGATGCCAGTTGAGGACGTGTTCTCGATTGAAGGCCGCGGAACGGTGGCGACGGGCCGAGTCGAGCGCGGCGTGGTGAAGGTAGGCGAGGAAGTGGAAGTGGTGGGCATCAAGGCCACGCAGAAGACGGTCGTGACGGGCGTGGAGATGTTCCGGAAGCTTCTGGACATGGG
>CAYNOM010001207.1:0-1735 GCA_964398415.1 uncultured Polyangiales bacterium
GGTTGGACCGAGGTTGCGGAGCCCCTGCAGAGAGAACAGGTCCGCGCCGAGCGGCGTTGTGACGTACTCCGCAGCGATCAACGCACAGCGGTTGATGGCGCCGAGATTGGGGCCGACATCGATGAGCACGAGCTCTGCGTCGTGAGCGCGGGCTGCGGCCTCGATCACCCGGTGGAAGCTGGTTACCGCTCGAAATGCAGCGAGGTCGCGATCATTAACACTACTGATCCCAACTTAATTCTTGACTCGTCCGCTGGCCGCGATCGCGGTGCGACGCGAAACCGCGTAAGCAGCACGGACACCGTGGCAGCCAATGCACGAGCACCTCGCGGACGAGCTCAATGCGGAGCGTGATAACAGAGTCGTGGAAGTGACGCTCAGGCCGCGTCGGCGACCGAGTCGTCACCATGATCGCTTCGGGCCGAGGGGGAAAAAGATCGCACATTCTCGGCGACCAGGAAGGCATAGCAGGCGAGCACCACGCTCACATGATGGTGCCACCCTACGAAGGTCCTCCCTTCGTAGTGGTTGAGTCCAAGCTCTCCTTTGAGGTCCTCGTAGGAGCGCTCGATGCGCCAGCGACTCTTGAACGTACGGACCATCTGCTTGAGTGAGGTCTGCAGTGGCATCGTTGAGAGGACGAATTTTGTCGGCGCAGGGGCACCGTCAGGCCACTCGACGAGCAACCACTCGGGCTCCCGCGCACGGCCATCATCGCGGTCCACCACGACACGTACACGAGCGAACCGCGAGCAGAGACTGGCCTTGGTGCCCTCCCGCCAGATTACGGTGCGCAACTCGCCCCGAAGTCTCGCGCCGATCTCAGCAACCGACAGTCTCTTTCCCAGTCTGCCGCGTTTACCCACGCGCCGAAGAACCGTCGTACTCTGAACCTCCACCGCGTACTGTAGGCCCAGCGCATCCAGCGTATCGCGGAAGACGGTCTTGTTGCCGTAGTCGCAGTCACCGAGCAAGACGCCTTTCGGCATGCCCGCCGCTACAGCCTGCTCGATCATGCTCAGAGCCAGCGCCCATTTGGGTTCATAGACGACGTCGTCTGGGATATGAGCGGCACGGCAGCGCTCGCGGTCCTGATCCCAACACTCCGGAATATACAGACGAAAATCCGTTGCAATGTGTGAGCTTTCAGTCGCCATCAAAAGACTCACGCCGATCTGACAGTTGGCTGTCTTGCCAGCGCTTCCAGTATACTGCCGTTGCACTCCAGGCGAGTGCTTGCCTTGCTTGAGGAAGCCCGTGTCGTCCACCACCCACGTTCGGATCGGCCCGTCCGCTGCCTCCATGGCATCGATGGCATACCGCGCCGCATAACGACGCACCGGCTCATCGCGCCAGGCAGACGACGACGTGAAGTGCACCAGTCGCTCGTGGAACGCTTGCGTCCGCTCTGGAACTCCACAAGCCCGCGCAGCGATTGGTTCCATGCTTTTGCGCTCGCCCTCGTTGAGCAATCCCATGGCGTACATCGCGAATGACGCCCGCTGTCGCTTGTCACGCAACTGCTGGCCAAGCCCCTCAAGAAACCGTTTCAGCCGATCACCCGCGCTTTGTTCCATTCTTGCTTTGGATCACAAACTGGACGGCCCAAGCAAGTTAACGGCAGAATTGGGCACAGTAGTGTTAATAGGAGGCTTGCGTCCACCCAACATGCCTTCCTTGCGCGAGACCATGCTGATGAACCCATCTTTCCGGGGCTTCATAGCGGCCTGAGCTT
>CAYNOM010001207.1:1745-2082 GCA_964398415.1 uncultured Polyangiales bacterium
ACCTGCGTGATGCGTGAGTGGTACAACGAGTGGTCCAGCATCGCGCGCGCAGTCGTCAAGAAGCGCAGCCACTTGATCCGTCTCGGTCTCGCCAGCCGTCGTGTGGGGGCGCGCGAAGACGCGCCTGAAGACGACACCAAAGACGAAGATCCCACGGAGTAAGGTCCATGGAAGACGCCGCCCTTACCGCTGAACACCCCCTGCCTGACGGTCGTCTTACGCTCCTCGGAGCCGTTCACACCGTCACCGGCGCCATGACGCGCGTGGAAGCGGGAGGGGCGGCGTTGCTCGTCGATTGCGGAATCGCGCAAGGTCGCGATGCAGGCGCCTGGCGTTT
>CAYNOM010001208.1:0-2082 GCA_964398415.1 uncultured Polyangiales bacterium
ACCCCTTAGGTAACCCACGTGCTGCGCCTCTACGACGTGCCTGCCAACCTCAAGCCGAATCGTGCCCGTTTGTGAGATCGGAGCCACTGCGCCATCGATCGTTACCGCCGCTTCTCGGGGGGTAACCGTCAGGACGAGCTCGCCCAAGTAGCGTCTAGCGCGCCCCAGCAGTTCTTCGGTCTCGCTTCGAAGCTGCCCCGTCAGCGGCTTAACCTGCGAAGCCAGCGCTTGTTCGAGGTAACTCGCTGATTCGCGGTAGTTGCGCACTTCAAACTCAACCATTCCGAGCCCGCGCAGGGTGCGAGCGTTGGGATACAGCGAATGGGCCCTCAAGAACTCCTCCCGCGCCTCGGGAAAATTGCTCTCGTTGATCTCAAATAGCGCCCTCTGGATCGCCTCGGCGTACCCTGTTGGGGCCCTTTGCTCTTCGGCCCGGGTGCGACTCGCCGACAGAAAGATTAGCACCAGACAGGTACAGAGGAGTAGTTGTGCTAAGGGCCATCCCTTTCAAGATCGTATGGGCGCGAAATCAGATCGGATTTCGGAATGGTTCAAAACGTGATCGACGAAAGGGAGGGAGTCTGATCGAATGGCTGCCCACACAAAGGGTGGTCGATGGAAGAGTTGCTGGAGAGGTTCTCGAAGCAGGCGCCAGTTGCCGTGATGGCGCGCTTGGGTTTGCAGCGGGCGATTGGCGCCGACTGGGTGAACCAAGTTTTCGAAGAGCACAGCGAAAGCCAGTACACACGAGAGCTGCTGTTCTCGACGGTGGTGGAGCTGATGTCGCTCGTCGCTTTGGGGATGCGTCCGTCGCTGCACGCAGCCGCCAAGAAGATGAAGGAGGACCTACCGGTCTCGATCACGGCTCTGTACGACAAGGTCAACCGCGTGGAGCCCGGTGTGATGCGCGCGCTGGTAAGTGGTAGCGCCGAGCGACTGACGCCGATCATGATGCCTCTGCGGCGTGCGACTGAGCCACTATTGCCTGGCTGGCAGCTGCGCATCATCGACGGAAACCACCTGCCTGCGAGCGAGAAGCGCCTGGCACCGCTTCGTGGCTTCCGAGGAGCGGCGCTACCCGGCCACTCTCTCGTCGTCTACGATCCCGATGTTGACCTGGTGCTCGATCTCATCCCTTGTGAGGACGGACACGCCAGCGAGCGCGTCTTGGTTCCTGATGCTCTGGCATCGGCTGCACAAGGCCAGCTCTGGATGGGCGATCGGTACTTCTGCACTTCACCTGTGATCCGCTTGGCAACCGCCCGCGGCGCCGCCGTTCTGTTTCGCGAGTCCGGGGCTCATCCCAATCCCGTCTCTACTGGACCAAAGAAGAAGATGGGGCGAGTGGACACAGGCGTGGTGTACGAGCAGCCCGTCGAACTACCGGCAACCAAAGAACTACCGGCACTTGCCATGCGCCGAATCACCCTCGTGCTCGACGCTCCCACCAGCGATGGCGATGCGGAGATTCGTCTGCTCACGACGCTGCCGCTATCGGTGAAGGCGGCTGCGGTTGCAAAGCTCTATCGCAAGCGCTGGTCCATCGAGGGGCTCTTCGGTCGGATCGAAGCGGCCCTGACCAGTGAGGTCAAGACACTAGGCCAGCCGCGTGCTGCGCTCTTCGCCTTCGCAACCGCGGTCGTCGCCTACAACACCCTCGCCGTCATCCAGGCGGCCATCGCCGCAGCCCACGACCTCGACGACATGGGCTTCGAGATCTCCACGTTCTATGTCGCAGATGACGTGCGCTCCGACTACCGCGGCATGCTCATCGCGATCCCACCCAAGCAATGGTCTGCATTCGATGTGCAGTCGCCCGCCGCTCTCGCCCGCACTCTCATCTCCATAGCAAAGAACATCGACCCCAAAACCGTGCGCAAGCACCCGAGAGGACCAAAGAAAAAGCTCTCCCCGGGCTACGCACCACGCGCCAACGTTCAGCGCCACGTCTCCACCGCCAAAGTTCTACGCGACGGACGTATCAAGTGACCTTGAAAGGGATGCGACTTAGAGCCGATCTCAGAAGCGGACCGAGCGGAGCGTGGCGCCGGGGGTTCAGCCGCAAGGAACGTGAGGAGTGCC
>CAYNOM010001209.1:0-2081 GCA_964398415.1 uncultured Polyangiales bacterium
TCTTCATCGGCCGCGTGCTCAAGCTGGCCGACATCGCGACGCCGCCGCTGCTGTCGCTGTTGATCTGAATGGCACCGGGCAGCACGTGACTCGTGTCTTGGTACGTCGTGGGACGCGTGATATCGATGAAGCGCACACGGTCGGTGTCGGGCAGCACGACGTAGTCTCCGATGGCCGACAAGCTACCCGGGTGCGCAGAGGTCGTCCTGTGAAGTGCCTTGAGAGACTTCCGGCCCTCCGCGTCCTGCACGATGATGGCCACGGCCCCGGTTTCATCGTCGGAGTGCGTAATCGCGAACGGATAGGTCGAGCTGTTGGTCCGCACGAAGCCTTGCACGTGGCCGGCTGCCTGGTGCAGCGTGTCCTCCAGGTCGAAAGGATGACGTGCCTTCATCTCGGAGGGGGCGTAGCGCGCGTCCCAGTCAAAGTTCCAGCGCTTGCCCTCGAAGGTCATGTAACCGCGTTCGAGGGCATCCTGAAACTGCTCCTCCACGTTGGGCAGGCAGGCATTGCAGTCGGCGTCGCCGGGACGACAGGAGTCGTCGCCGACGAGCCAGTTCTGGCTCGCAGCCGCGCTACGCGACGCGTACCAGAGAATGGGAAGGTCGGTGTTGGCCGACGCTTGGAGCGGCAAGGTCAGCGCTGCGGCTGCAACGCACGAGAGGAGGGCGAGGTGTTTCATGGGCCGGCGCTCAGCAACCGACGTGCCAGTGGTACGGACCGTCAGCCAACCAGACTGGGAATCGGAAACGACGGGGCCTGGGCGGTGAGGTTCGCGGCTCTCGCGGCCCCTTCCGGCCCGCTCCTCGGCCACTTTTCGCCCAGCGGCCAACCATGACCGTGCCTCGCGGAGCGACGCTCGGCGCCGACGCCCTGTGAGCCCCCGAACGCGCAGAGGTGAGTGCGCATGGTCAGCGCGCCATGACGATGTCCCATGCACGGCATGTCGCTTGCTGAGCGATGCGGATATGCCCAGCCACTCCAAGTATCTCCAAGCGATCCTCGCAACGGCCCTCGCGTCTTGCCCACTGCTGTCGCACGCGCAAGACGTCGGCGGCACGACACAAGGTCTCGAGCCCGCCCCCCTCGACCGCTGCAGCGACTCGCAGAAGAGCACCGCCCGCGCGGCCGAGCGGCTGGCCATCTACATCACACGGCCCGACATCATCAACCCGATCATCACCCACCGGGATGCGTCGGGCTCGCACTGGATCATCGAGCGTTTTTTCGCTGGAAGCCGTGTCTGGATCCCGTGGATGGAGGGCGAGCTGAAGTCTCGCTTCAAGCAAATGCACGACCGGATGCTGGAAGGCGACGTGCAGATCAAGTGCCGTGAATGCGACAAGAACGCGCGCGTGGTCCCCGTCTTCCGCGACAGGATCACGCTGTGCGACGGTTTCTTCGAATCCGAGCAGAGCTATCAGGCGGCCGTGCTCATTCATGAGCTCAGCCACGAGACCTTTTGGACCGACGACGAGATCTACGGCACGGCGCCCAGCCAGCCGTGGTCTTCGACCTCGCGCAGGAACGGCTATCCCGAGCTCCTCCATTTCGGCGATCCCTTCACCCACGCTGAAGCCTACGAAGCGCTCACGCTGTCGGTGCTCGGTGAGCACTTCGACACGCTGTTCCAATCCGTGTACGGCACCCCCATCTCGAAGGAGCGCTACTACGAGGAGATCGCGCGTGTCCAGGACGGCGCCGATTTCAAGGGCGAGCTCGACTTCGTCTCGGGATTCCTCGAGCATGTCCAGGATCCGAGCTCGGCCAGCGAAGCGGACATCGACCTCGTCCGCACTCTCTTGCTGTTTCGTGGCGACGACGAGATGCTTTCGGTGTTCAGACACGCCGCCGCCCATGACCCCCTGGGGTTCAAGCCTTCGACGAGCGCCGCGCTCACGTTTCTCTCAGCGTCGAGCGTGGGTGAGGCCCGGGGACGTGCGTTCTTTGCGGGACAGTTTGCGGCGAAGCTCAGCGTGCTCTGATCAGCCTCGAGCTCCTATGGTGGACACCCCCACCCCCCTCACCACGCGCGTCAACCCAGCCTGCTGAGGGGGAACTCACACGCTCGCGGGGGCGCA
>CAYNOM010001210.1:0-2080 GCA_964398415.1 uncultured Polyangiales bacterium
CTTCGCGACCAAGTCGACCAACAGAGCGCCTGCGCACGCTCACTGCCCGAACAGAAAGGCGTACTCGTACGGCGCACTGCCGCCCGTCGGCCCGGGCGCAAAGACGACGCTGCGCAGATGCTGCGCCACGCACTTCGCCAGGGCTTCGGAGCCGATCGTGTCGCGGACGGCGTGGGCCTCGCTGACTCGGCCCGTGTTGCGCACGACGAGGAACATCGTGAGCTTGCCGCTCTGCTTGGGGAGCTCGGCCTTCTGCCTTTCGTAGCACTGCTGGATGAGCGGCTCGTACTGCTGCAACGTGCGCTCCGCCACGTGGGGATCGAGACGGCCCGGATAGCGCGCGCGCTCCTTCGCCGTGTCGGGCGCGGAGACGAATGGCTCTGCGTTCGCGTCGGAGCTCTCGGTTCTTTCGAGTCCTTCGAGCGAGGAGGATTCATCGAGGAGCTCAGCCGCAAAGCGGGCCTCCTCCTCGCTCGCCGCGGTGGCGGTGTAAGGGGGGGCGCCCGAGGTGGCCGCGGAGCCACATGCGCCGGTGAGCGAAAGCGAAATGAGGACGAGCGCCCAACCGTCGGTCACGCGCGAGACCCGTCCGCACCAATTCCCGCGTTGTAGAGCCATCTTGCACCTCGCGATGTCGGGGCGTTCAGACCGCGCACGATCTCCGCATCGCATGACTCACTCACCAGAAGCGACGTTCGCCTTCATTCTCGTACCCGCCGCGAAGGTGCCGTCGCGGCGAAGCGAAGGTGCGCGGCGAAGCGAAGGGGCGAAGCGAAGGTGCCACCACATTTCACGAGGCGGCGAGTGCCCCGCGAAGGTGCCACCACATTTCACGAAGCGGGTGTCCACGGTGCCACCACATTTCACGAGGCGGGTGTCCACGGTGCCACCACATTTCACGAGCATTTCATGAGGCGGGTGTCCGCTCCCCTCACGAGAGCCCGACCCTGGTGTCCACGATGCAGCGATTCAACTGTCCACATCGGCTGAAATGCGCAGTCGGCCCCGCCCGAGAGCCAACGGTGGGCGGTCCGCGACCATTTCGTGAAGGCTAGGCGTGTGTCCGACATGTAGACGCATGCCACCAATCTCGACGCTGGCGCACTCGAAGACAGGGCGCTGCCCTCGGCCACCTACCAGGCCGAGAACCGGACGAGCCAGAGCGGGTGCACGGTAGACACGAAGCATGCGGGCTACACCGGCACCGGCTTCGTCGACTACGGCGGACACGACACGTGGATCGAGTGGAACAGGATCTCGGCCTGGGACGCGGGGCAGTACGAGCTGCGCTTTCGCTACGCCAACGGCTCGTCGGCAAACCGCGCCGCGACCGTTCTGGTCGACGGCAAGAGTCTCGGCACCGTCCCGTTCACGGGGACGAGCGGTTGGTTGGACCTCTGCCCGGGTGACTCGACCAAGGTGGAGCCGGGCCAATGCGGCTGCGGCGTTCCGGAGGGAAGCTGTGGCGGTACCGGCGGTGGTGGCGCGGTGGGTCAAGAGCGAGGACGAGCTCGCCATCGGAGTCGGAGATCACGACATTGGGAACCGCAAGTATTGGATCCGGCAGACGGAGAAGGACTCGTTCAGGAACAAGCACTTTTGTCCCGCGATCGGCGAAAACTGCAATGAGGCCGAAAGTCAAAGTCAGGCCCAAACACATTGATTCCCTATCCAGATCAGCTGGTCGACTACTACGCGACTCGGAAACACGGTAAGTTCAAGATCGACATCATTACGGTTCACGACGCTTCGCCCGATGTTCTTGCAGCTAGATCCAAGAACAACATGATGAGACGGTGCAATCTATCGGCCCCGTCGCCGAGACGAAACCGTGAAGGAGGGCGCCCAAGGAGGTCGTGTGGGATGAACATCAACGTTCAACCACCCCCTTCAGGGAACAAACCCATGAAATTCGACGTGAACCGAGGCCACAATGGCCGCGCTCGCGGAGTGCGGCTCCACGCGTGGGGACTTTTGCTGCTGTGCGTCGCGGGCTGCGCCGTCGGGGGAGGGCTCTCCAAAGGAGACGAGCCGCGTCGCTCGCTCGGGGACCCGCCAGGAGTCGAGGAGGGCGGCGTGA
>CAYNOM010001211.1:0-2079 GCA_964398415.1 uncultured Polyangiales bacterium
GTCGAGCCAGGTGCCGTGGAGTGTGCCGGCGTTGTAGGCTGCGACGCAGGCAACGTAGATGCGGGGCTGAAGAGCGGTACTGGGGGTCATCGTTCGTCCTCGGCAGCGGACCCCATCGGGCCAGGTCTCTCGCCCGTGCTTGAGACCTGCGACGGGTGGACCAGCGCAGCGCGGTGCATGCGCGCTTGATCGACGACGTCGCGTGGGTCGAGGCTCGCGGCGTGACACCCACTGGTGGCGCGTGGCTTGTCCGAAGAGCCCGAGGGTGCGCTCCGCGCGAAGCGTTCGCCAGGGGACGAGCGATGGCCTGTACGCCTCTGCATCGGCGGGCAAGTGCCAGGCGAGGGCCCTGTGCCGTGCTTCCACGGCTCTGGTGGCGGCCCCTGGCTCGTACGACCGCGTGCGCGATGTGTGGGTGAGGGTGTCGGGCCTCAAGGAATGCCTGAGGTCCAGTGTGGAGGTGGGCTCGACCCGGGCTCTCGACGCGCGTATTCGTTGCGCGGAGAGTCATGCCGAAGCTCATCAAAGTGAAAGCGTGCGGTGCTTGGCACTCGTTCTTGCTGAGCCTTACCGTCGGCTGTGGGGCGGCACGTTCACCCCAAGGCGCTTCAGGGGCGCCTTCGTCGTTCGAGGCGTCTGAGTTGCCGCGGGTGGGTCACGCTCGCATCGAGGTGGAAGTGCGCGCCGATGGTCAGGTCGTGCCGCTTCGTGTGATCGAGGAGACCGACCCGGGGCTCGGGGATGCGTGCATGAAGTCGGTGAAGGGCCAACGCTTCGAGCCTGCTCTGAATCGAGGAGGCCAGCCCATCACCGTTCGTGCCCCGTTCGCTTGCCGTTTCGAGGCCGACCAACCGTAGCATTGTCGGTATCAAAGGCATGCCGTGATTGGCGCTGCTCACTCACATGGAGGCCAACGGCAGGACGAAACCGGAAAAGCGACTCGAAAGATCTCCTGCTGAAATATCGGTGTCGCATGTCCCAGAACAGCTTGCTGAACACACTTCTTCACCGCTGGATCCGCGGGTGCGGGGCGCCGCACCTCCCGCTCCAAGGGCTTGGAGCATCCCGACTTCGTCGGCACGCGCACACCGCGACACACGGAGACCTGCTCGTCGAGCAGCTGAACTCTGACTACCCGCCCCTCCGGCCCCGAGAGGAAGAGTGCGAGCTGAAGCCAACGCCGATCAGGAGGTATGCAAGGAGCAACCAGAGGAGAGATCGCTCGGTGGAGTTCCAGCATTTGTGCTTTCGACGGCGCATGCCCGACACCGGGCTGGGTCTTCTTCGACCCTGTCCCTGAGTGAGCACAGGCTGACAGGGCGGCGAGCAGAATGGGGATGAGCGTCGGTCGCATCGCTTCGCTTCGCGTTCTAGCTGTCGTCGGCTAGTGATTTCGTAGATCCGAGCGGCGATGCCGGAGTGATCGTAGTAGGCGAGACGGAGCCTGCGGCGCCCTTCCGAGTTGCGACATTCAATCTCCAAGTGTTCGGGCCGAAGAAGTCGTCGAGCCCCGAAGTGCTGTCCGTGGTCGCTGGCGTTGTGCGTCGCTACCCCCTGGTTGCGGTCCAGGAGGTGAAGGACGCGTCGATGCAGAGCGCCGACGTGCTGCTCGCAGCGATCAACGAGCAAGAGGGTCCGACGTACGCGATGCTGGAGAGCCCTCGCACGGGTCTCGCCCCAGACGACCGGACATCCCAGGAGCAGTACGTCTATTACTTCGACACAGAGCGCGTCGTCTCGCTGGATGACGGGATCCTGTACGCGGATGACGCCGACTTGTTCCAGCGCGAGCCCCACGTGGCTCGCTTCGCGGTGGGCGGTTGGGACTTCGCGCTCGTGCGACATGTTGGACATTCGGGGTCCGGGCTATGTGTGGCTCGTCCCCGATGACGCCGACACGAACGTGGCGAGCGCGCGCTGCGCGTATGATCGCATTGTGGTCACCGACGTGGCTGCGGACGCGGCGACCGGTGCGTGGGGTGTGGAACCCTGGGAGGGCGAGGTCAAGGTGTCCGACCACTGGCCCGTGTGGGCAGAGTTCGTCGCCCCGCACGACGGCGCTCCGCGCGCCTCGCGTGC
>CAYNOM010001212.1:0-2074 GCA_964398415.1 uncultured Polyangiales bacterium
AGGAGCCCATGCCGACGGGCGTTGCGGAGGGGTGCCGCGACGTTTGTTTTCTAGGATCTCCAAGGGAATGTGCCCGTCGAAGGGCCGCCTTTCGCACAGCGCTTCGTAGAGGCATACGCCCATGGCGTAGAGATCGGCCTCGGGTCCGATCGCGGCGCCAGGTCTCTGCTCGGGTGCCATGTACGCGGCCGTGCCCACCTCGGGGTTGTCGTCGACCTCGGTCGAGAGATCGGCGATGAGGCCGAAGTCGAGCAGCACGACGCGGCCCTCGGGCGTGACGCGCACGTTGTCTGGCTTGATGTCACGATGGCAGAACCCGGCCTCGTGCAGCGCGGCCAGGCCCTCGGCGAGCTGGGCAAAAGCTTCGCGCGCGCGGGCGGCGTCGAGCCGTCCGGCGGGACGTACCCAGCGGGCGAGATCGGTGCCTTCCACCCACTGCATCGCGATGAACCAGCGTCCCCCGAATTCGAAGAGGGCATCGAGGCGCGCAAGTCGCGGATGGCGCAGCGTCTGCAGCGCGCGGAACTCGCGCTTGAAGCGAAACAGCGCTTGGGGGCTCGTGCGCGTGAGCTCCTTGATGGCGACGCGTCTGCCGGTGGTGAGGTCGCGTGCTCCGGTCACGCTGCCGAAGCCGCCTTGGCCCAGGGCGTCGAGCACCTCGAAGCGCTCGGCGAGCAAGAGTCGGGTCGGCGTAGCGCGGCGCGGCGTGGGGGCCTCGAGCGCGGGGAGGATCGGGATGATCATTTGGATCGCCCGATCGGGGCGCTTCCAGCCCTGGTCACGGAAGAACGCGAGGGCCCTTTCGCGCTTCTCTCGTCCACCCTCGCCGCCCTCGAGCACCCCCTCGAGGTACGCCATGGGGTGTTGTCGAAAATCTCCACAGGCCGCGAGACCGCTTCGGGCGATTCGTGTCTGCGAGAGGGCCTCCTCGGGCTTGCCCTCGGCCGCGAGCAAGAGGGCGCCGATCCCCGCGGCGCTGATCTTTCCGAGGGGGTGCGCCTCTCGGCACAGTTGGCTCCAGACCTTGCGAGCTTTGTGCAAAAAGCTCGCTTTCGCATGCTGCGGGGCCACGATCCACGCCGACAGCAGGGCGTAACCCATCAGGGCCGAGGGCAAAATCCTTGGCGTGCCTGCCTTGAGAATGACTGCGCGACCGAGCCGTTCTCGCTCACCACGCAGCCAGTCGTAGAGATGGGCCCCGCCCCGGTAGGGCTCGATCAGGCTCAGCGCCATCAGCTCGCCCAGGCTCGATGACGAGAACGGCTCGCGCGGCCACGCGGCCATGCTTTGCTTCGTCTCGCTGAGGGCGGCTTCGGGCGAGTCTTCCAGCAGGTGGCGAATGTAGCCGCCTGCCAATCCGACGACAGCGGTGTGCGCGAAGTGGTCGTCGCGCTCCACGGCCTCCGCGAGCCAGGAGCGGGAGCGCGTCACGAGCTCGCGGTGCTCGCCGACACAAACCATGGCGTTGCCGAGCGAGGCTCGCACATTGGTGAGCAGCCAGGGCTCGTCGGGGCACTGAGCACTCAAGCTCTGCTCGGCGCGATGGAAGAACCCGTAACTTTGCCGGTACTCCCCGCGAAACCCGGCGGCGATCCCCTCGACCCACGTGACGAAGGCATCGAGCGCGGGGTCGCCCACTTGGCCCGCGAGCTCGCGGCTGGTCTCGAGCAGTGGCTCGTAGCGCTCTCGTGCTTCCGGCTTCTGCACGGCGCGCATGGTGGCTTCCTGCGCCAGCGCGCGCGCGGCGTGAGCACGGTCTCCTGCTTCGAGGGCTCGGCGCAGGTGTGCGGCGCTGATGTTCGCGCCCGGTAACACGTTCACCCATGTCACGGGAGTCGAGAGCTGCCACGCAGCCTCGAGCTGAAGCTGCGTGCGTGGGTCGATGCCCTCTCGAGGCGAGGGCTTCAACGCGAGCCCGCGCAGACGTAGGCGCGCGCGGTCCCAGATGATGCGCGAGAGGGCGGCTCGCTCGCCGCGCGGTAGATCCAAGCCGAGCTCCGCGAGCAGGGCGCGGGCTGCCTCCCTGCCCGTTTCGACTTGGGCGCGCTGCAGCAGATGCTGGGCGGCCCCAATG
>CAYNOM010001213.1:0-2069 GCA_964398415.1 uncultured Polyangiales bacterium
TGCGGCACGCACTTCATCGTCTCGGGCGCTGCGGCCAAGCTGCGCGAGCTCGCGCGTCGCGACGATCAGGCGACGCGCTGGGTCGACGACAAGGCCTACGGTTTCATGTGGGCGTCGATCGACGGTGATGTGATGACCGGTGTGTTCTACGACGACGAGGGTAACGTCGACTACGAAGACAGCGTAATTCGCTAGATGTCGTGAGCCGATTTTCGCTTCGTAACTTCGCTTGCATCTCCAAAAACGATTAGGGACAGCTCAGGATTTGAACGACCTCCTGACCTACCGTGAAGTTGTCGCGCAGCTTCGTCATCTGTTCGCTGCGCGCTTCACCTGGAGGTTGGGATGCTGCGTACTCGCGAGCTTTGGAGTCGTTGTGGTCGCCGGGAGCTGCTGGCTGCGGCGTCGATGATCGGCGTGGTAGCGAGCGGCTGTGCTGACGCAAGCTCAGATGCTTCGCACGAGCTGGGGCGCGCCACGCTGGCACTCAGCGACGGCAACGGCGGCAGCGGCAGCGGCAACGGCAACGGCAACGGTGGTGGCAATCCTGGCAATCCCACGGATGCCGGCGGCGGCAACGGCAACGCCGGTCAGCCCGACGCCGGTGCCGCCATGGATGGCGGTGGCGGTCCAGACTTCGACGCAGGAGGCTTCGAGATTGACGCGGGCGGCGAGGATGCAGGGGTGTGGGGCGACGACGGCGGCGAGCCTCTCGGTGGGCCACCAACCGTGTCGATCGACATCCGGCGCTCGCTGGTGGTGACCGAGAAGCCGATCCTGGAGCGCTTTGCCTTCGAGCGCGTCATGGCGCAGCTCGCGGCCCAGTCGGGCGTGCCGGGCGTGACCGCGCTGTCTTTGTTTCAGCAGCTGTGGGATACGCAGAATCCGGGGCCGGGCCTCGGCCTCGGGCCGCACTGCGACGACGTCACCGACGACACCTACGGCCCCGTGATCAACGGCTATCCGTACCAGTGTCGTCCCGGGTCTGAGCAGGAGGGCGGCGAGGCCGCGTGCGATCCTTTCGCACAAAACTCGCCCTGCGCCTACATCCCGATCGCGCTGTTCAACCGCTTCGACCTCGCCCCGCGCAGCGGGGACCACTGCGGCGAGCATCGCGTGGTGTACGCGCGCGCGAGCGGACGCACCGACAGTCGTGCGCGAAACCTCGTCATCTTCGAGACCGCGCTGCCCAATCCGCACCCCGTTCAGGGGCTGAAGGGCTGCAAGAAGATCGCCGACTTCTGGGGCGACCTCACGGCCGAGGACGACATGGTGGCGCGCGCCGATGCGCTCGAGGCCTTCTACTTCGACGGAATCGCCAACGTGCCACCCGTGATCAGCTTCGATCACTTGGGCAACCAAGCAGGCGGCTACGGGCAGATCCGCACCAATCAGTTCATCCAGCCCCTGACCATCTCGCCGCGCGTGTGGTCCTTGCGTGAGTTCAAGTTGCTCAAGGAGTGCGTCGACGGTGCGTGCACGGTCGCCTCGGTGCCGGTCACCAACAAGACAAATCCGTTTGGGCCTTTGTTCAACGCGGCGTGGGTCGACCCCAATGCGCCGGCGTTCCAAGAATACTTCATCACGCAGGTCGCAGACCTTGCGAGCGACAACATCCGCATGGACATCCCCGAGGTCTACAACTCGGCCTTGAGCGAGGCCTCGGCGGGCGCGACCCAGACCAACTACGCGTTCAACTTCGGCACGGCCGACAACCCCTTCCGCGACGCCATCGAGGCCGAGCTCGTGGCCCTCGGTAGCCCGCTCACCCCGGACGACATCGTGGCGCGCGCCCAGACCCAGTCGTGCGCGGGCTGCCACCGCTTGAGCAACAACCGAGACCTCGGCGGCGGGCAGGTCTTTCCGCGCTCCCTCGGCTTCACCCACGTCAGCGAGCGCGACGTCGACCTCGAGGTCGTCGACGGCGTCACCCGCTACAAGATCTCCGAGGCCCTCGAGACCACCTTCTTGCCTGCGCGCAAGGCTGTGCTCGAGGACTACATCAACAACCCGCCGCCGAACAGCCAGTCTCAGCGTTCCCTAGGCGGGCGCACGACGCACTGACGCCT
>CAYNOM010001214.1:0-2063 GCA_964398415.1 uncultured Polyangiales bacterium
GCGCGACGACCGGCTCCCGTCGGCCTCGTGCAGCAGCCGGGAGGGGATCTCGTCGAGGAACCGGCTCGGCGGGTTGTACTGCGTGGTGCCGTGCAGCATGCGACACCACGCATGGCTCACGTAGAGCCGCTCGCGCGCCCGTGTGACTATGCCCGCGAGTGCCGCTTCGAGTGCCGGGCCGGCGTCGCGGTCTCCGGCTACGCCCAGCTCGAGCCGTCCGCGGTCCGCCTGGACCGCTCGCAAGGAGCCGAGAACGTGCTCGGGGTGCTCGAGGAAGTACTCGTTGATGCGGAGGGGGTCTTCGGAGCCTGCGGCAACGATGGGCAGTGCCTGCTCGAACGCGAAGCCGCCTGGCGGCTGGCCAGTCTCCCGGCGCCGGAAGATCAGGACGTCGGTGACGACGTCGGTGCCCGCGGTGCGCCGATGCGCGCCCGTGGGGAGGCGCACGGCGCCGACCAGGTCGCCGATCTCGGCGAGCTCACGGCGTGCGGCGGGGTTGACCGCGTCCATCGTGTAGCGGCTCGTGATGACGGCGGCGACCCCACCTGGACGGGTGAGATGCATTGACTTCACGAGGAAGTGGTTGTGGATGGCGTGCCCACCCTGGTTGTGGCGCCGGTCGTGGAGCTTGATGTCGCCGAATGGCACGTTGCCGACGACCAGGTCGAGGCTCTTCTCGGGAAGACGAGTCTCTGCGAAGGACTCGGCGCGCACGTCTACTCGTGGGTGGAGCTTCGAGGCGATCGCTGCGGTGGTGGGGTCGAGCTCGACGCCGATCACGTGGTCGTGCTCGTTTGCGAGTCCCAGGAAGTTGCCGCTTCCGCAGCCAGGTTCGAGCACGCTGCCATGTTCGAAGCCGAGCTCGCGCACTGCCTTCCAGATGGCCTGGACGTAGGCCGAGTCCGTGTAGTGGGCGTTGAGCGTGTTGCGTTGCGCGGCGGCGTACTCGTCGGCGCTTAGTAGTTCTTGTAGGCGTGTCCGTTCGGGCGCGAACCGCGCGTGGTCGGCAGCCTTGGCGTCGAAGACCGCGGGGACGGCACCCCAACCCGACCAGCGAGCGAGGACGGCTCGCTCGCTTTCGGTCGCAGCCCGTCCTTCGGCCTGCAGGGCCCGTAGGGTCTCGACGGCCGCCACGTTGGCGCGTACGCGTCCCGCCGGCCCAGAGGGCGCTGCGGTAGCGCCCGCTGCTACTGGTGTCGGGGCGCTCGTGGCAGCGACTGAGGAAGGGCTGCTCGCTAGGGTGTCGCTTCCGGCTCGAGCAGTGCCATCTCTCGCAGGACCTGCGACTCCGCGTCGCGGCGGGCCATGTTCAGGCGTCCGACCTTGTCCATGTAGCCCTCCCCCGGTGGGTCGTTCCCCGCCAGGTCGTCCGCGAGGCTCTCCACTCTCTGTGCGATCTGCTCGCCCAAGTCCGAGAAGAAGCTGTCCGGATCGTCCAGTTGCTGGAACCGCGTTGGCAGGTACTTCTGCCAGTGCTGTTTCGCTCGTGTGCCGTACTGGTTCATGAATGGTCTCCGGTTTGGTGTCGTCCGCGCCCCAAAGGAAGCGTAGCGACATTTGCTGAGATGGGTGCTGGGGGCGTTGACGTCGGGACATGCGGATCCCCTCGTGAAACACGCTGTTCGATGCGAAGTTGGAGAGTGGATGACGGGGAGGCCGTGGCGTCGGCCGAGTGGGCAGGGCTCGTGGGTGTCGGTGGCTGAGCCGGCCGATCCTGCTGGTCGCCCTCGCGCGCGTAGGCGTGAAAGCGCTCGAGCACCCGGCGCACGTAGCGCTGGGTCTCTGCGTAAGGGGGCACGCCACCGTACTTTTTCACGGCACCTGCGCCGGCGTTGTAGGAGGCGAGTGTCAGAACGATGTTGCCCGACCATTGGTTGGCCAGGATTCGTAAGAAGCGAGCGCCTCCGAGGATGTTCTGCCGCGCGTCTTCTGGACGCAGCACACCCATCTTTCGGGCTGTGAAGGGCATCAGCTGCATGATGCCCATGGCCCCATCGACGCTGAGCGCGGTGGGGTCGAAGGCGCTTTCGACGTGCGCGACCGCGCGCAGGAAGTCGACGGGG
>CAYNOM010001215.1:0-2060 GCA_964398415.1 uncultured Polyangiales bacterium
GCCGCAGCCGCACACGAGCGGTGCGAGCTTGTTCGCGTCGAGCGGACACAAGTCCCGACAGTCGGGCACACCGTCTGCGTCTCCGTCCGTGTCGGGCTCGCCACAACCGCACTCGCCCGGCGCGATCTTGCCCGCATCGTTGACGCAGGCGTCGTTGCAGTCGGCGGTCCCGTCAGCGTCTCGATCCGTGTCGAGCGCGCCGCAGCCACACTGCCCGGCGCTGGTCTTGACGGAGTCGCCTGGGCAGGCGTCGTAGCAGTCGGAAAGCCCATCGCTGTCCTGGTCGCGGAACGACTCGAGAAAGCCGCAGCCGCACACGCCCGGCGCCGCCTTGTTGCGATCGTGCGGGCAGCCATCATGGGGGTCGGCCGTGCCATCTCCGTCGGCGTCGCCGAGCACACGCAGCTCGAGCTCGCTCACGACACGACTCTCGTCGGCCACCAAGCGTACGAAATAGTCGCCGACCGCGAGCGCGCCTAGCTTCTGCTTGCCAGTGGTGACCGATACCTTCGACTCGAACCGAATGTCGAAGCGCGCAATCTGTGCATCGTCTGGCGCGGCATACACCCCGATGAACGGCTTGCCGCGCTTCGGCACGTCGATGAAGCGCAGCACTATCGGCTCGTCGCGCAGGAATTCATCGCGTTCGAGCTCGATTCGCGGTCCGTCGGCAGCGGCATCCAGAGCTACCTGGGGGTCCAAGGGGCCTGTATCTGAAGGCACACCCGCATCGCGCGAATCACCAGCCAACCCTTCGGCACCCGCGAGGTCGGTTTCGCTACCGGAGGGGCCCATCGCCGAAGGCAAACACTCTCCATCGCTGGCCAGCACGAGCTCGATCGGCTCGGTGCGCGGCAGCGTGGCTGCGAAGCAGGCGCGCGCGATGTCGGTCGCTTTGCCATCGACCGCGCGCGCCTGAAACGCGTAGCGCCCTGCGGGCAGGTCCTCGGGCGCGCTCGGCGGCTCTGAGCCGCGCGTCACGGTCCATTCGTAGAACGGCGCCTCCGAGGTCGGGCACTCGCCGTCGGAGATGGCCACCACCACTGCCTCGACGCGCTCCCCGTCTGCGGGGCATGCGAAGCGGATGTCCCACTCGATCGACGGGCCGGCGGGCGCGCAGGCCCCCAGCAGGACGGCCGAAAGCCCCGTCCAAAGCCCACACCATCCAACGCGCCGCACCCGTCTGGCACGCGCTACGCACACCAGCGCCGCGGGCGTCGCGCTTGATCGCCCTGCCCCGCCCATTTGCAGGTTGTTGTCGGGCTGGTCCCACTCACTTCGCCCGACGATGAGAGCGCGCGTAGGTTCATGAGATGATCAGGCAGGCCTGAGCTGGCGCGCAGGGACGCGCGCGTACCTCGGCCTCGAGCACGCCCCAGACCGGCTTCTCAATCCGTCGCCTGGCCTCCCAGCTTCGCGGCCCCCCTCGGGGACAGTGGCGCCGAGTCCTGCAGCGTTTTGCCGAAGGCCAATCGCGGGGTACTTGTTCGATACCGCAGACACTCCGCCCAGCGCGCGTGACGCCTCGGCGTCGGGAACCGAAGCGCCTCCCTCGCTTTCCGAGGAGCCGCGTCGGTTCGAAAACGCTTGTATTTGCGATGATTTAACCAGGATCCGCGACCGCCAAAAAGGGGCGGCGCATCGGCTCGGCACTCTGCGACGCACGCTGGGAGCGAAGCCAGCGAGCTCGGTCTCGAGTAGCCAGTCGCCGCCTTTGCGGTCAACGTTTGCTTGTCGCCGCACACGGAGCCCCCTTTGCGTACCCTGCGCTTCGCATTCCTCGTCCTGCTGGGCACTGCCAGCTGTACGGAGCCTCACTTCTCATCCGACCACAAGGCGGACGATCGCGAAGACGCGACCCCGGGCGAGGACCCATCCTCCGACGAAAGCCAGGTCCCGAACGATCGCGAAGGCGGCGCCGTGCCGTCAGACAGCACCGACGGGGGAAACCAGGACGGAGGCCATGACGACGCCGGACCGCCTGACGACGACGCCGGACCGTCTCACGACGACGCCGGACCGCCTGACGACGACGCCGGACCGCCTGACGACGACGCTCC
>CAYNOM010001216.1:0-2057 GCA_964398415.1 uncultured Polyangiales bacterium
CGATCGCGTGGTAGATCGACGTCCCATGCGAACACGTTTTCTGGGGCGCACCGGCGTTTCGGTCTCGGAGCTGGGCTTTGGCACCATGACCTTCGGCAGCGAGGCGGACGAGGCCGAGAGCGCTCGCCTGTTCAAGCGCTGTCGTGACGCCGGCGTCAACCTCTTCGACTGCGCGGACGTGTACGGCAAGGGCCGCGCGGAGCAGATCCTCGGCAAGCTGATCTCCGGCTGCCGCGACGAGCTCGTCGTCACCTCGAAGGCGAGCTTTCCCATGGGACCCGATCCCAACGCCTGTGGCGCGAGTCGGTACCACCTCGTGCGCGCCTGCGAGGCGAGCCTGCGGCGCCTCGGCACCGATCGCATCGACGTCTACTTTCTCCATCGCTTCGACCCTCGCACCGAGCTCGAGGAGGCGCTGCGCGGGCTCGAGCTGTTGGTCGCGCAGGGCAAGATCCTGTATCCGGCCGTGAGCAACTTCGCGGCCTATCAGACCCAGCGCGCCATCGATCTGGAGGAGCGCCTCGGCTGGGCCAAGCTCTGCTGCATCCAGCCCATGTACAACCTGCTCAAGCGGCAGGCCGAGGTGGAGCTTCTTCCGATGGCCCTCGACAACGGGCTCGGCGTCTTGCCCTACAGCCCGCTCGCGGCAGGCCTCTTGACGGGCAAGTACAGCGCCCACGCGCAGCCCGAAGCCGGGCGCATGCTAGTCAGCGCCACGTACAAGACGCGCTACGCGGGTGAAGCCACGCGCGACGTGGCCTCGCGCTTCGTCACGCTCGCGCGCGAGCTCGGCCACACGCCCTCAGCCCTCGCCATCGCCTGGGTGGCGCACCATCCCGCCGTGACCGCCCCCCTGCTCGGCGCACGCAGCGTGAGCCAGCTCGAGGCCTGCCTTTCGGCCACGGAGATCCGCCTCGACGCGAGCAGCTACGCGGCCATCAGCGCGCTCGCGCCGAAGCCCGCCCCCGCCACCGATCGCACCGACGAAGGCACCGACGCCGATCTGTGGCGGCGCTAGCGAAAGCGCGTCCGCTCAGGGACAGCCCGCGTCGGAGGCCGCGGCACACGACAACGCAGCGTCCGGCGTGGCGGCATCCGAGGCCGCACCCCCATCGACGCCCGCGTCAGCCCCGCCATCGCCTGCACCCCCCGCATCTGAGCTCCCCGCGTCACCGCCGGGCGCCATGGCGCCGCCATCGGCAGAGCTCTCGCCGTCGCCACCCGAGCTCAACCCAGCATCCGGACCGCCGAGCCCGCTCGAATCGCCACCATTGCCGCCACCACTCGCGCCCTCGGAGTCGCCGCCGCCCTGATCGGGATCAACATAGGTAGGGCCGTCGTCAGTGAAGCGCGATGGAAAGTCGCTGGTGGGGCCCCCGAAGCAACCCGCCAGGGGGAGGGCAACGAGCACGCGCGGAAGCCACCTCAGATGGGTCCTTGGGGAGGTCACGAGGGGAGCTTCGCACTTTCCGACCGGCGCGCACAAGCCCCCGACGCCGACATCACCACTCGCTGCTCGACACGTCCGAGATGCAGCGCTGGCCCCTGCTCGAGCTCGCAGCTATGACGCCCGCGTCATGCCCAGGGTCGCCGTCTTCAGCACGAATTTCCTCGAATACTCGCAGACGTTCGTCCATGAAGAGGTCACTCACCACAAGCGCTACGAGGTCGAGGTCTTCGCCCGCAAGCGCCTCAACGCCGAGCGCTTCCCCTTCTCCCCGGTGCATGTGGGCGGGGCGTTGTACGCCGCGAGCGGTCGCGACCTCGGCTTCGATCGCATCTTTCGCACGCGCCCCTTCGACTTGATCCACGGCCACTTCGGCACCGGCTCGCTCTACGCCCTCGTCAACGCGCGTCGCCAGCGGCTGCCGCTGGTGGTGACGTTCCACGGCTACGACGTGCCTCTACTGCGCAGCGCCGCGCGTCTGTTCCCGGAGAACTGGCCCTATGCGGTGTTCGCGCCGCGGCTCCTCGAGCGCCTGACGCTCGGCTTGTGTGCATCGCGTGAGCTGCTCGAGCTCGTGGCCGAAGCGGGCGTGCCACGCGAGCGCCTGCGC
>CAYNOM010001217.1:0-2056 GCA_964398415.1 uncultured Polyangiales bacterium
ACGGGCCCGCCTCGCCCTCACCTGCTACCTTCGGGCGCCCATGCGGGCACGGCACCGTCTTTCGCCGGCTCGACAGGCCCTCACGGCCATGACTCCACGTCTCGGCATTCCAGACCTCGGCATTCGCCACGCGCTGCTCTTGCAGGGCCCGATGGGCCCGTTCTCGCGACGTTTCGCCGACGATCTGCGCGCGGCAGAAATCTCCGTGACCAAGGTGAACCTCAACGCGGGCGACGCCCTGTTCTTTCGCGGGCCCGAGGCCATCGCCTATCGGGGAACCCGAGGCGCCTTTGCGGACTTCGTGCGCGACCTGATCGCGCAGCGCGGCATCGATGGGCTCATCGTGTTCGGCGATGGACGTCCCTACCATCGCGCGGCGATCGAGGTTGCTCGCGAGCTCTCGCTGCCCGTGCTCGTGCTGGAGGAGGGCTACCTGCGGCCGAACCACGTCACGGTCGAGCGCGAGGGCGTGAACGGCTTCTCTCGCCTGCCGCGCGATCCTGAGGCGTATCGGCCCTTCGCCGACGTCGACACGGGGCCCGTCACGCCCGCCGGCAGGTCGTTTCGCTACGCGGGATGGTACGCGACGCTGTACGCCATCGCGCTGACCTTCGGCCGCATCGCCTACCCGCACTACCGCCACCATCGCCCGCTCAATGCGTTCGTGGAGGCCTATCGCTGGGTGCTGAGCGGCGCGCGCAAGCTCTGGTACGCGCACTGGGAGCGCGACGTGATCGAGACCCTGCTCTCGAGCCACGACGGCCGCTACTTCGTCTTGGCGCTTCAGGTGCACTGCGACTTCCAGCTCGAGCACTCGCGCTTCACGAGCGTCGATGCCTTCATCGAAGAGACGGTCGCCTCCTTTGCAGCCCACGCGCCCCGCGACCAGAAGCTCGTGGTCAAGCACCATCCGCTCGATCGCGCCTATCGTGACTACTCGCGCCTCATCGCCCGCCTGCGGCGCGAGCATGGGCTCGAGGATCGCCTCGTGTACGTGCACGATCTGCACCTGCCGACGCTGCTCAAGCACTGTCGCGGCACGGTCATGATCAACAGCACCGTCGGCCTGCAGGCGCTCGAGTACGGCACGCCAACGAAGATCCTCGGCACAGCCATCTACGACCTGCCCGGCATGACCGATCAGGCGAGCCTCGAGCAATTCTGGAAGCATCCGAAGGGCCCCGATCCGGTGCTCGTCCGCGGCTTCTGCAACTACCTGCTGCTCGAGAATCAGGTCAACGGCAACTTCTACCTGCCCCTCGAGGGCACCGAGCGCGGCGCGGGCTTGATCTGGCCCAAAACGTGGGGCGAAAAGAGCGCGCTCATCCGAAAGCGCGTGTGAGCTCATCCCAGCGCGTCACCCGCCAAACAAGACCTGGTTCACGATGACCATGATGAGCTCGGGCGGCAGCACGGACATGTTGCTGCAGGTCTTGCCGTCACAGTCGGCACACACGTCGAGGGCTTCTCCCGCGCACTGTTCGAAAGCATCGACGCACCCGCTTTCGCAAGCACACGCGCGGCAGGCGTCGTCATTGCTCGAGGCGCCACAGGCCTTCGTGCAGCTCTTGGCCACGCAGGCGACCTCGGCACGCACGCAGTCGTCGCAGCCCACGAGCCCCACCGCGTCGTGGAGACAGGCGTCGAGCGCACAGGCGCCCCGCGCGCAGGCCGGGTCTGCCTTGGCGCACTGCAGGATCGTGGCCACGAGGGCGTCCGACAGGTGAAACGCGCGCCATGCTTCTACATCGTCTGCGCTGCAGAGGGGCGGCTCCGACTGCGCGTCACCGGCGTCCTCGTCGAGGGTGCCGGCATCGCTCGGCAGCGCGGCATCGATCGTCGCGTCCATGTTCGGCCCGCTCGCGTCATCGCCTGCGTCCACCAGCTCGGGCAGCGTGGCATCTCGGTCGCCAGCGCCAGCGTCGACGGGCGGCTGCACGGTGGCGTCCTGCGTGGGGTCATCGCCCGCGTCGCGGACTTCTGCGTCGATGCCAGGCTTCACCGGCGTGTTGGGCGTGCCCACGTCGCCATCGACACCGGGCGGCGCGATCGTCGC
>CAYNOM010001218.1:0-2054 GCA_964398415.1 uncultured Polyangiales bacterium
TCTCTCCACAGAACCCGCCCGGCAGGGCCACCCCTCAGAGCGCGACGACGGTGACGCGCTTGGTCTCGGTGCCGAGGGGAACATGCACTTCGAAAGCCTGCGCAGCCGCAGGCGCTGGGTTCGCGCGCCATCGCCGCAACGTGCGTGTGATGCAGTCGGTGAGAGCAGCATCGCCCAGGCTGTCGCTCGTGACGTGAGGGTCTTCGACCCGGCCCTCGGGCGTGACGACGATACGCACCACGAGCGCGCCCGGTGCGAGCGCGGGGTTTTGGCGCTTGCGATGCTCGAAACACGTATCGAGGCTGCGCTCGCGCGCCTGCGCCCACGTCTGGAGCCATGCAGTGGAGAACGATGGCGGTGCGTCGCGCACGATGGGGTGGACGCGACGCACTTGAGACACATCGGTGACCACGAACTGGTCGCCCTGTGCCTCACCGACCACCCGCAAGTCATACTCACAGCCGCACTGACCACCTTCCCAAGAGCACTTGGGCAGTGCCTTGCCCGTCAGCGTGAGCACCGTCCCATCCGGTCGTTGCAGCACGCTCGCGTCCGGCACGGGACGCCAGCGGCTGCCCATGCACCCGTTGCAGCAGGGCCTCTCCCGCGAGCAGGGCATGCGTGTGCAAGCCAGGCCCTCGGCGCGAAGCAGCAGGACCTGCGCATCGTTTGGCTCCGCGCGGAGCGGTGCGTCTGCAGCGATGCCAGCAGCCTGGGCTTGCGGACGCGCCGGAGCTGCCTGCACGGCGGCCACAGGCCGCTCGATAGCGCCGCGGTGTGCTTGCTTGCCTTCAGCCGGCGTAAGGTCCGAGGGGGCCGCCGCTGCGGCGCCAGGTACCGTCTCGGGCGCGGCAACCGAGGGCTCAGCAGCATGCTGGGCAGGTCTGGCACTGGGAGCGTCCAAGCTGCGTGGAAGCGCGGGCGGCGAGGGCACCTCGTTGCCACAGGCGGAACAAAAAAGTGCAGCGACCAAGGCGAAGCAAACTCGGGTCATGAGCTCACCCATACCATCGTCGCGACGCATGGCGCTGGACTCGCGAGGACGATTCGGGGTGATTCCGGGGCGGACACTTCACGCGACGCCTGGACGGCGTGCGGCGTGCACTTCGAGGCCGGGCGGTGTCAATGAGTTACTGGCCGCTCGCCGACCGCGATGAGGGCGGCCGTAGTGTGAGCTTTCGACATTGCTCGCAGCGAAGACCTGCCCACGGAGAGCGGGTGGCTTTCAGAGCGGGGTTGAATGGGGGTGAAGGCGATGGACCGTGTTGGCCTGCTTCGCCATGCTCAAGCGCTGCTAGAGCAGCGAATGGCTTGAATCCTACGAAATCCCGCGCCTTTCGCCGCCATCACGATCTACGTCCTCGACTCAACCTTCAGGTTGGGCCTGCGGACGCAACCGGGACGACGACGAAATGCTTGGATTCGATTGAGAATTCAGGTCATTCGGCGCCCGAGACCGTCGAGCCGATACCAGGAGAATCATCATGCATGAGCAGAACGAGCGCCGTTCGCCTGCTGCGCGTAGCGTCGCGCGTGCCACCCCGCGCGCTGCAAAGGCCCAAGCCAACCTTACCTACAACTGGCTCACTCTCGCCGCCCTGTGCTTCGCGCTCGCGGGCGCGGGGCGAGCCTCCGCTCAGATCCCCTGGACTACCACTGGGGCATGGCAGCCGGGCGCAGTGTCGACGCCTGCGCTCTTTGACGGCTCCACGAACACGAGTTGGACCAGTCAGCGCAGCTCGACCGCACAGGGGGCCGGTGGTTGGATCGAGTTCGCGACCAATTCGGCGACCCTCGTCAACTACGTTGAGGTTGCCCCCACGCTGAGTGCGGGCGTCGCAACGGGCTTCCCCGTGGACTTCAACGTCTACTGGTGGGACGGCTCGAAGTTCAACCTCGCGCGCAGCTTTACCCACTTCCCGCAGCCTAGGACGCAGTGGGTCAAGCTCGCGCTTCCCGATGCAGTGAGGACCTACCACATGGCGATCAGCGTTGCCGTGCGCGGGGCCTCGGGCAACAGTTTCGCTTTCAGCTTGGCTGAGGTACGAGCCGGT
>CAYNOM010001219.1:0-2050 GCA_964398415.1 uncultured Polyangiales bacterium
TAAAAGAGCTGGGTGACCGGACCGAGAGCTTTGGTGGGCGTCACGTCCGTTTCACCTGTGACGCGCGCGGCGACCACACCCATCACGAGCGCGAGCGGAACGGCGAGGATGCCCGCCCACACGGGGATGCCGAACAGCATCGCCATCAGCGCGATCACGATGGGGGAGAGCACCGCGAATCCTGCAGGAAACCACCAATCGGGACACTCGACCTCGGCGACGGGGTCTCGCACGGCGGCTGGCTGGTTTCGCGAAAAGAAGCGGCTGAATGCGGAGAACGAGCGAACGATGCTGCGCCACTGCAGGACGAACGAGAGGAGCCCAGAGGACACCAGAATCGCCGCGCCGGGCCACAGCGTCCACGTGACGACGCCCTTGAAGCTCACGGTGGTCACGAGGCCACGCGCCACGAGCTCAGGCGCGAGCACGCCGTAGGTGAGGATGCCGCCGAGCAGCATCGACCAGCCGGTCTTGAAGCTCATCAGGGCGCCGCCGCCGATGAGAATCAAGCTGCCCTCGAACGAGAGCGTCCATTTCTTGAGCTCGTGGCCCGCGAGTGTCCACGATGGGGCGAAGGTGCCCGGCAGATTGAACGGCATCCATGTCGCCTTGGCGTCGCGAAACCACGCGACGACCGCGCCGAGCACGCCTGCCCAGCCGAGGATGCGCGCCTTCTGCGACTTCTCGCCGTGGGCATGCATCGAGCGCAAGGTCTCGGCGGTGGCGGTTCCGGTCGGAAACGGAAGGGCCTCGACGTTGATGAGCTGGCGCTTGATCGGGATCGCCGCGAACACGCCGAGCGCCGCGATGACGGCGAACCAGGCGAACATGGAGATCCCGTCGGGTCGCATGCCCGTGAGCAGCAAGAGCGCGGGCACCGCAGCCATGTTGCCGCCGCCGGTCATGTAGCCCGCCGCCGAGGCCACGGAGCCCATGGCGTTGTTCTCGAGCACCGTGAAGTCGTCCTTCACGAGACGCGCCGAGCGCAGTAGCGAGAACAGCGCGAAGGCGATGATGCACGCGGTGACCGTGACACCCATGCTCCAGCCCGTTTTCAAGACGACGTAGAGGTTGGACAAGCACATGAGCGCGCCGATCAGCATGCCCGAGAGCACCGCGCGGACCGTCAGCTGACGAGCGCCTGGTTGGTACACGGTGCGCAGCCACACGAGCTCGGGGTCGGTCTCGTTCGGCGCGGGGGCGTGCTGCGTCGGAGCTGGCTCAGGGGCGACGGGCTTGGCGAGGGGCGCGCTCATGGGAATCGCGCAAGTCTATCGCTTCGTAGGCCTTGGCAGGACTTCAGCGCAGGCGTGCTGTGCTTTCGCTCGCGAGTCACGGAGCCCGCCACACGCCTTCGTTGGGGTGTGACCCTCAGTCCCGCCGAAAGCGCGGATGCGCGAAGTGCAGCCGGTGGTCGCAGCTGTCAGACGCCACGGAATCGTCGAACGTGATCTCGCCGAGGTACCGCCAGTCCTTCGGCCCGACGCGCGTGCCCCGGTCGGCGACGAGGATGTCGAAGCGGATGCCGTCGGGATATTCGTCGACGTCGAGCTCGTCGCGGAAGTCCCGCGCGTTTTTACCCGTGGCGTCCGGCGAGGGTTGATGAACAGGATGTCGTTCGTGTTCGATTGGTTCGAAAATCTCCTGCTCGCTTTGTCTACGCCCGCGCCCTCGCTCCCAACGCCAAGCTGCGCAAAGGTCGACGACCATGAAGTTCGACATGTCCAAGTACCCGGCCGGGTGGGGCTACGTGCTCAAGAACTCGGTGCCCATGGACAGCTATCGCTGATGGCAGGGGCCGCCATGCCCAGCGCGCGCCTTACCGCCTCAACCGAGCCGACGTGAACGCGTGTGTCGCGAGACGCGTGCCCTGCGAGGCACGCAATATCGGGTGGTGGGCGTCGGCGGTTGCGGGGAGATTCCGAATTTCCGAAGACCGACACGGGTTCTCCTCCGCGCGGGTCGGTCCCCTCCGCTCAGGGTGAAGCGCACAGCGCATGCTTGTGCTTGCGACGGCCGCGGCTCACATTGCCGCGTCCCACCCTGCTCA
>CAYNOM010001220.1:0-2050 GCA_964398415.1 uncultured Polyangiales bacterium
GCCATCGCAGACGCTGTTCTTCACGGTGACGTTGCAGCCGATCCCGGGCAGGGGGCCAGCTCCCGTCGCCGCCGCTGCAGCGCCCTCCACCCCCCCGGCGGCTGCGAAGAGCTTGGCCCTCGCGCCGAGCGCCGAACAGGCGTCCCCCGAGCAGGCCGTGGCCCCTGCCGCGTCCGACGAAGCCGCGTCCGACGAAGCCGCGTCCGACGAACCCGGCGCCGAACCAGCGATGGAGGCGATAGAGCCGAGCGTGGCCCCAGCACCCCGCAAGGTGACACCGGCCCCACGCAAGGCCGCGCCTGCGAAAAAGGCGTCCGTCCCCGGCGCGCTGGGCACCGTGCGCGTCTCCTCGCGCCCCTGGTCGCTCGTGCACGTCGACGGCAAGCTCATCGGCAACACGCCCCAGATGAACCTGCAGCTTCCCGAGGGCTCGCATCAGATCAAGCTCGTCAACCCCGAGTTCGATCTCACGAAGACCGTCACTGTGAAAGTACGGGCTGGCGAGACTGAGACGGTCATCGTCGATCTGCAATGAGGTTGCTGCTTGAAACAATGACGTAACCGGTGTTTAGCTGCCCGGACTCACTTGACCTAAGGGGGTCCCATGCAGCAGCACACGACGCTGTCATCCGCTTGGCTCGGCGTTCTCCCCATCGCATTGATCGCGCTCAGTTCCTGCGCTGATGAACAGGGGCGGAGCGCCGACACGCCGCGCACCGTGTCTGGAGAGCCCGTCGAGAGGCCCGCCGATGAGGGCACGCAAAGTGGCGGAAAGCCGGGCACGCCTCCGTCGACGGTGGCCGATGAAGACGACTCAGGCTCAGGTCCGAGCCTTCCAGTCACCACCGATCCTGGGATGGGCTCCTTCGAGCCCGTCGCACGCGATCGCGTGGCAGACGAGTGCGGCCTCGACCCCGCGCTGCTCGACGCTGCGAACAGAACGTTGAACCGGCGCTGGGGCATCGTGCGCTACGGCAAGCTCTGCCACGAGTTCTATCCCGGCAGCGACACGCAGGACACCGTCGCTCACGTCTTCTCTTCCACGAAGACCTTTGCCGCGACGGTGGTCGGACGCCTCGTCTACGAAACACGCGATCTTGCGCGAACCGGCCCGCGCACCGGGCCCCTCGACGTCTTTCAGCGCGTCGACGAATGGGTCGACCTCTCCGGCACCCGCTACGACATTCACGAGGACGCCACCATCGCCCACGTGCTCGCGATGGTCGCCTACAACGACGATCTGGCCTTCGGAAGCAAAGCCCACTCCTACGACACCGACGGCTCGCGAGAGATCAACGCCCTCAGCGACATCCTCAACGCAGTCATTCGTCAGGACACGGCCCGCCTCGGCAGGGACCTCGAGGAGTTCACCCAGCGCTTCGTGTATGCGCCGCTCGGCATGACCCACTCCACCTGGACCGATGGCCTTCCCGACAAGACGTTCGCGTTTAGCTGGAACGCCAACATTCACGACATGCTGCGGGTGGGCCTCTTGATCAACAACGGGGGCGTGTGGAATGGCGAGCGGCTGATCTCCACCGACTACCTCTACGACATGATCCATCCCGCCTTCGAGGACGGCAACACGGGCTACGGCTATCTCACCTGGCTCAACGGCCGACACCACCGCCCGCCCGTCGTAGGCCCGTTCCTGACGAACCCGATGCCCGCCGACCCATGCGCGCCCGTCGCCCTGCATCGCAGCTATCCGCACGGCATCTCCGAGGCCCCCGACTGCGGCTACCCCGACGCGCCCGCGAGCTGCGAGCAAGACTTCGACGTGGGTGCGTGGTCAGCCCAGGGCCTCGGCGGCAACTACATCTACGGCCATCGAGGCCTCGACCTCATCATCGCGATCCAAGACTACGGCACCTTCAACCTCCCCGACGCCCTATGGAACGTGGTGCGCCCCGCCGTCGTCGCGCTCGATCCTGACTATCCGGGCGACGCCGAAGGCTTCTGCGCCGCGTACGCGGCAAACCGCCACGCGCCCGACCTCAGGCTGTGGGAAGGCGGCCTCTAGCGCTCTGCGAGGGTGCGCAGAAACGCG
>CAYNOM010001221.1:0-2049 GCA_964398415.1 uncultured Polyangiales bacterium
GCCATCTCCTTCAGCTCGACGTCCCCGGACTTGCTCATCGCCAGCTGCCGCCGCCATGAGGCGGCCAGCGCGTTGACCCGCTCGTCGAGCTGCGTGGCCTGCACCTTGTCGTCCACCTTGTCGAGCTTGCCAATCCGCACCGCGTCGATCGGCGAAGCGGACTCCAGCAGGCGCTCCAACACGTTGTCGATGGCGAAGTGGGTGGAGGCGCAGAGCAGCACGCGCTCACCCCTCTCGACGAGCTGGTGGACGATTTCGCAGATCGCTGTGGTCTTGCCAGAGCCCGGCGGCCCTTCGAGGAAGGCGAAGTCGGGGCTACCCAGCGCCTTCTGCACGAAGGAACGCTGCTGGTCGGTGCCACTGCGGGTAGCGTCGGTGAGCGCCCGCCAACCGTCGTCGGGCACGTGGGCGGGGCTTACGCGAGGCCAGCGCGCGTGCTGCGGGTCCTCGCAGAGCCGGAGGAGCCCCTGGTGGTGTGGGAGTGGAGCCTCGGAGAGCTGCCGAAGCGCGCGCTTCTGGAGGTAGAGGTTCCGCAGGTCCACGGGCAGGTAGAGGGTGGAGCCGTCCGGCGGATACCGGTCAAGGAGGAGCTGGTAGCGGTCCTGATCGACCTTCTTGACCTTGAACGTCGTGTCCTTGTGACGGCGCTTGTCCGTCAGCACCTCCTCCACGTCGCCCTCGAAGAACGAGGCGCGCGGGTCGAGGAACTCGTCGGCTTCGGAGGACTCGGTCGGAAGGAGCTGCACCCAGCACCCGCGCCGACCGGCGGACCCGACCTCGTGCCAACGGTAGCGGACCCCGTTGTCACCCCGGAGGAGCCCGTCGGCGGGGAGGTCCTCGACGCGTAGGATCCCGCCGCTCACTTCGAAGGTAGCGCCGCTCCGGTCCACCACACGGCGCAGTCCCTCCGACGCCTGCAGTGCCTCGGCCTCGACCTCTTCGCCGTCCACCACGAGGTCGCAGTCGCCCACGTCGCCTTCGACGAGGAGCAACCAGTGCCGGTCATCGGCGTCGGCGCGCGGCGGGGCGGAGAGCCTCAGGGCGCGCCCCTCGAGATCGGTGACCTGCCTCGGTGGAGGTGGGGCCGCCTCTTGCTTCACTGTGCTCTCGACCATGCACCAGAGGACCCGGTCACTCGGAAGCAGGGGCGGCTCCGTGCGAACCAGTAGCCCGTCCTTGGTCTTGGTGGCCGCCTCGAAGCGAACTGCGACCCCGCGCGTGGGAACGAACCCCGCCTGGGTCAGGTCGGGAGACTTGTCCGCGGGCCAGTCCGCGAGCACCACGCCCGGAAGCCGCCGCGGCACACGCAGCAAGCTGTCCGCCGGCTCCAGCCGGATGGAGCACAGGTTCCGCACGCGTTCCCACGGGAGCTGATAGCGGGTCTGCCGCTGCTTCGCGGTGTGGATGGCCTGGCCGAGGAAGCGGTTGAAGGGCCGCAGCACGCTCCCCGCCTGGCTCATCAGGGGTGGCGCGACCTTGGGGTGGCCGGCCGCCGCATGGAAGAACAGCGTCTTCATGAGCGAGCACCGGGGATGAACGGGTTGCGGGTCGCTTCCTGTCGAAGCCGAGGCACGGCAGCGTCGGGGTTCTCCTCCGGCAGCGACTCGGGAGGCTCGCCTGCCGCGAGCCGGGCGCGGACCTTCGCCCACTGGCGCAGGCTGTCGATCTGGTCGCTCATGGTCCGCGACAAGGGGAAGGTCTTGTCCAGCGCGCGGGCGATGTGGTCGGAGCGGAGTTCGCGGCTCTCTGCGAAGGCCTCGAAAAGCCCCTCGCGCACCGCCTCCTCGAGCTCGGCGCCCGAGAAGCCAACCGAGCGCGCGGCCAGGTCGGGGAGCGTGAAGTCCTGGGGATCGCGACCCTTCTTCTTCAGGTGAATCGACAGAATCTCCTCACGGACAGCCCGCGTGGGGAGGTCCACGAAGAAGATCTCGTCGAAGCGTCCCTTCCGAAGCAACTCGGGGGGCAGCATGTCGATGCGGTTGGCGGTCGCGACGACAAACACGGGGTCGGTCTTCTCCTGCATCCACGTCAGCAGGGTGCCCACGACGC
>CAYNOM010001222.1:0-2048 GCA_964398415.1 uncultured Polyangiales bacterium
TGCTCCGGGTCCGAGAACGACGCGATACTTGCTACTCGACGCCACGCCAAACGGCTGGGGCGTGCCTGCGCTCAAACGCAGGCGGTACTTGCTCGACGACGTGCTGCCGCCGCCGCTCGTCTGCGAGTAGCCCGCCGGGAGGCGTTCGGGCGGCGTGAACGGCCCGCAGACGTGGTTGTCGCACACGTCTTGGCCGCTGCAGGGCTTCGCGGCGTGGCACGCGTATTCTTCGCACGTCCCACTGCCAGCGCAGCGATAGCGCTCCACGTTGCCGCAGTCGGCATCGTCGCTGCACTGGGACTTCGGCCCGCCGTCCGAGCGGCCGTTCGCATCCGGTCCGCCGTTGGCTGAGCCGCTGTCACCACCATTGGCGGAACCGTCGACGCCGCCATCCGTCTTCTTCGGTTTGAAGTCGAGTCCGCAGCCCGTAAGCGAGGCCACAAGAAGCCCTGCGTAGACGCAGGAGCGGATGCTGGGAGGCATGGCAGAGAGGCTGCGCCAGGGCCCCAACTGAGTCAAGACGGAATACAGCCAGCCTGAGAGGGTGGCTTACTCCCAGCTCTCGGGGTCGTAGTCGGGTAGCTCGACTCTCAAGCGGTAAGATGGCGTGGGGTCGATGCGCGCGTGTCCTGCATCGTCGAGCTCGCCCGGGATCGTCGTGCCGTTGTCGAAGACGGCCCGAAAGCTTACGTTGGGGATGGGCTCTCCGTGGGCGTCGAGGAGGGTGACAGACACACCCGAGCGCAGATAGCCGAGCCATGGCGCTCCACGCGCGAACCACGCGTCGGGGTGCACCTGCTCGAGGGTGAGCGTGCCCGCACCGGGGGTGAGCTTGTCTTCGATGACTTGGCCCGTGGAGGGAAAGGCACCGTCGCGCCCCGCGCTTTGGTCGGGCTCGAAGACGTAGTGGATGCCCGCGGGGGCGGGATTGCCGAAGGCATCGACGAGGACCAGGGTCAGTGAGTGCTGCACCGTGTCGAGGTCGCGTGGCTCGAAAGGAGGCGCGGGCAGGCTCGGGGGAAGCACGGGGAGGGCGATGCGGCGCTCGAAGACGAGCAACGCTGGCCGCGAGCCTGCGAGGTGGCGCCGGATTTCGTCGCGGCAGCCGGGCGTCTGCGGGCTAGGCGGTGTGCGCCTGGCCATGCGCCACCACAGCTCGCGTACGGCGCGCGGCTCTCCGCGCTCCAAGAGGCGCAGCACGAGCGCGCTCGCAAACAGCGGCGGCACCCGCACATAGCCCCGCGCAATCCAGGGTTCGAGGGGCTCGCTCTGGGTCGCGAAGAGATAACAGCCGCGGTCGCGGAGCTCGTGGTAGGCCACCAAGGAAGGGGTTATCACGCCTGCGCGCGGAGATCGATGGTACGGCGGCCCGCTCTCACCCCTAGTCGCGGGCGCATATGCGTGCATTGGGCGGCGGTCGTGCCAATCTGGCAAGCTGGGGCCGGTGGGTGCCCCACCGATCGGCGAGGAGCCTGCATGCCCCAGCGTCCCGACCATCCAGAGGCCCCAGCCGAACGCAGCGGCGTGCTCGGCGCGCTGGGCGATGTGCCCCTGGTTCAGCTCAGTTTTGGTACGCAGGCGCCGCGTGCGGGTCGCTCGCGCTGGGTGGTGCGCACGTGTCAGTACAGCGAGGTCATCTCGGGGGTTTACGCGGCAGATCTCACGCTGGTGAGCGATGACGCCCGCGTGCTGGCGGCCGACATGCGTGGGCGGCACGCCTTCGTGCGCATCGAGCGCGGCCATCGTCGACGCACGGTGCAGGGCCTGGTCACGCGCGTGAAAGAGGGGCACGTCGCCCATGGCCAGCGCGTGGTGCAGATCACGATCGAGCCGGCGTTCGCCCTGCTGCGCCACGTGAAGCGATCGCGCATCTTTACCGAGCGATCGGTGTCCGAGGTGCTCGAGGCGGTGCTGCGCGAGAGCCTCGCGCCGATGGGTCGCAGCGTGAAGCTCGAGCTCGACGCGACCGAGCTCGACAAGCGCGAGTACATCGTGCAGCACCGGGAGAGCGACCACGACTTCGTGGTGCGCCTGATGGCGCAAGAGGG
>CAYNOM010001223.1:0-2047 GCA_964398415.1 uncultured Polyangiales bacterium
TTACTCACGTTTCGTGGAGGGAACGGGCTGGGTCGCGGAGGCCGTGCTCGTTGAAGGGAGAGGCCGGCTCGGAGAACCGGCTCTCGCCACCGACGGCCAGGGCGACGCGCTCCTCGCGTGGGATGAAGAAGATGGCACCCAGATCGCGTGGGGCCTCGTACCAAGCGCCGGAACGGCGGAGAGGAAGGGCCTTATCGCGTCGAACCTCGAAGATGCTCGGCTCCCCGTGATCCTGTTCGACCCCACGAGCGCGGCCACGCTGGTGTGGCGTGCGGCCACCGCGAGCGAGTACGTTCGACTGCACTTTAGCCGGAGGCCGGCAGGTGGCGTGTTTGGCCCGGCGACGCAGATCCCGACGACGAGCGCGGCGCACGCCAACCGGCCTGCCGCGGCCGTCGACGCCGAGGGCAACGTCATCGTGACGTGGTCCGAGTACACGGGAGAGATCCCTGAGACGGTGTGGTGGAGCCGATGCCTCGCAGGCAAGCCTTGCAGCGCAGCCTCGTTGCTCCAAACCGTGACCCAGGACGTACAGGCGGTGAGCGAACCGATCGTTGCCATGGATTACGACGGTCGAGCCATCGCGTTGTGGTCGCAACGTGCGTCGGGAGCCGACTACGTCCTGTTCGAACGCCGATTGCAGTAGGCGCCCAGCGGCGCGGGCTGCTCACGCGCGAGACTCAGCGCTGAAAGTCGTAGATCGAGCCGAGCTCGAGCAGGCAGGTGAGCTCGTCGAGAGCGGTCATGACCTCACGCTGAAGCCGAGGGCAGCCGAGGTCTTTGGTGGTGAGCTTGTCGCGATAATGCTTGGACACCCACGCGTCTAGCGCATCGAGCGTCTGCGCGTCGCAGACCACCCGCGCCCCGAGCGCGCGCTCCTCCTCGGCCGTCAACGCGACACGCAGGCGTAGGCAAGCCGGTCCACCGCCGTTGTCCATCGACTCACGCACGTCGAGATGGTGCACCTGGGTCACGGGGTTCGACTCCCCGACGACACGTTCGAGAAAGGCCCGTGAAGGGCCGTCGTGAAGGCTGTCTTCGGGCGCGATGATCGTCATCTCTCCGGACGGCAACGTCACGAGCTGCGAGTTGAACGGGTAAGCACGCACGGCATGCTCGACCGGCAGCTCGTCGCGTGTGGCGACCACCACGTGCAGCTCGCTACTCACGAGCGCGTAGAGTTGCCGTCGCACCTCGTCGAGGTCGGCGAAACACAGCTCGTGCACGAGCAGCACGTTGCCATGGCCTACGCCGAGCACATCGGTGTGAAACGCGCCTGCGTCGATCCCGTCGGGGTGCTGCTGTGCGAACAGGCAGCGCGCGCGATGTAGGCCGAACAGGCGACTTGCGGCGCGGCTCGCCTCGAGGGTTTGTCGCGCAGGATGCACACGCGGCTCTAACCCCGGGGTGAAGGCGCTTCTGCCCCAAGCGAAGAGATGCACAGCGGGGCCTGTGCTTCCCCAGAGTCGGGTGTGGTTCGCAGCCCCTTCGTCGGCGAACTGCGCGACACCGGGAAGCGGGTCGTGCACGACGAAGCGAGTCGCGTCCGAAAAGATGGCGCGCAGCGCGCGCGTGGTCTGCGGGGCCTCGATGGCACGGTGAAACATGGTCGACAGGTTGGCGGGCAAGAGGTGCACCCGAGCATCGTGCGTGTCGGCGGAGGGTGCGACCGTGGCTGCGTTGGCGGCCCACATCGAGGAGGCCGATGCACACAGCCGAAGCAAGTGCTCATCCTCGCGCTGTACCCGTGCCAGCACCTCTTCGTCCGAGCCGCCAAAGCCCAGGCGGCGGAGCGTGCCGAGGTCGGGCCGCGCCAGCGGTGGCAAGACCGCTTGGCCTACCCCGAGGCCCAGCATGAAGCGCATCTTCGACAGCCCCTGCAGGGCAGCCGCGCGCGGGTTCGACACCCTGCCCTCGTTCTGGATGCTGGCGAGGTTGCCCGCGGACAGACCGCCGTAGTTGTGCGTGGGCCCGACGAGGCCATCGAAGTTGAGCTCACGAGCACGGCCCTGGGCGGCGTCTTGGGCGGACATGCCGGCATGTTGCC
>CAYNOM010001224.1:0-2047 GCA_964398415.1 uncultured Polyangiales bacterium
GCTCTCCCAACCCCCCCGGGCTCGTTGAGCAAAGCTGCTGCTCCCACACGAAGGCTCACTTCGCCCTGCTGACCGTTGCCCGCGTGCACCCGCACCGTGGGCGCGCACGCCATGCGTGCGCCCTGGAGACCTCACATGACTGACCGAACGCGCTCCTCACGTTGGTTTCAGCTTACTGTCCTGTGCACTGCCCTCGCCTTCGCTGCGTCCTGCGGCGATGGGGGAACTGCGAGGGTCTCGGACCTGGACGATGTTGCGGAGATTTCGGGAACGGCTGCCGAACTCACGCTTGCTCGTGGCCGAAGTCTCCTGTTTGAGGAGTGGAAGTACAGCCCATCCACGACGGAACCTAGCAAGACAACGCAGCGCGTACCCGCTGCCGTCGTGAACGGGGTGGGGTCGGTCGGCGCCTTGTTGATGGGCTGCATACTTGAAGACTACCTGCGGAGTGGTGGTTCCTCCCATCCAGTACCAGGCGATGCTCGGTGCAGAGCGATCTCCAGTCCGTATCTCGGAAACTCCTTCACTGGGCCGCACCAGGCTCTTACGCTCGCCTGCGCGGGCCACTGGGCGCTGAGTCTCGCCGAGCGCGTTAGTCCAGTCTATGTCCTCTCAGGCGGGTACCTTCCCTTGGTGAACAGCCGCCCGGAGTGGCCGCAGCCCGCAATCGATTACTGGGGGTCTGAGGCGCTCGACACCAAGCCGCACGTCATTGGGCGATTTCCTGTCCCATCTGCCAGCGACGCCGCAACCTGGGCGCTCGTCGCTGCAGACCTCTTCCGTGAGTCGGCCATTCTCTCGGCCCGCGTGCTCGACCCAAATCAGTGCGACCCCGCCGAGTTGACTCGGGAGGTCGTGAGCACCAGCGGCGAGCGACTGAAGCTCATGGACTCGGTGTCGGCCACCCTGACCGACGCGGTGACTTCGATGCTCGAGTCCGCCGAGAAGGCCCAGGCTCTTAGCGCCGCTTCCGCGGCAGCCAAGTTCAGCACAGCGGCCGATGTGCAGACTGCGACCATCAGCTCGTGGCGCGATCGTCACGACTCGCGTCTCGAGAGCGCGAGCATCTTCGTGCCCGTGCAGGAGGACGCCTTCGAGCAACGCCGCGCCATGGCGGTGTGGGAGATGCGAAATCCTGATATCGCACCGACCGTTGCCGGTGACCAAGAGGCGTTCTACTACACGACCTACCCCGAGCTGCCACAGGCGGGCTATCAGCCCTACGCCGTCATCGGCTGGATCTACCCCTACCTGGGCTCCGCGATGCCAGGGCTCGAGGGGTTTGTCACCTACACGCGCGGGGGGCGGCCCATTTCGCTGCCCATGCGCCACCAGTCGCTGAGCGAGTTCAGCGGCGTGGTGGGTGTTCGACGTGAGGGGGACGTCTACGCCGCTTCGGGCCGGGGCGACGTGTTTCAGCTCTATCGCGCCGGTGCAGGCACGACGGCCGATCCCTATCGTTACCGCTATATCAAGGACGGCGGCTATGTGCCGAGCGGGGGGTGGACGCAGCTCAACGCGCCTGCGTACTTCGACACCATGCCGTTCGACATTCCGCATCAGGGCCCGGCGAAGTTCCCTGTGGTGACGGCGACGCTCGACACGAAGGGCGCGAAGCGGGCCGAGAAGCTCCTGCGCGGCCTGCGAATCGACCCTCGCATCACGTCCGCTCGCTCTGCGACGCAGGTCGCCAACGACGTGCTCTATGCGATGCAGAGCGAGTATGATCACGATGGCCGACCTGGAGCGCGCGGCCATGCGCATCGCGCAGGTAGCAGGGGTTTTGGGCCAGGCCATCGTGGACGATCCCGCATGGCGAGGCTCTGCGCCCACCGGCACGGCGCCCGGTCGCCCGAAGCGGGTGTTTGGAACTCAGCATGCGGGCGTGGCGACCGACCCAGGCATCCTCTACGCGCGCACGGCAGGTGCCTTCAAGTTTCCGATCTACCTTTGGGCCGGATACCAGACCGCTGCCGCGCCGAGTCCGGCCTACGCGCGCTCGTCGGTGATCTCGGCAGTCGACTACGTCCGCTCGCTGTTGACGAAC
>CAYNOM010001225.1:0-2043 GCA_964398415.1 uncultured Polyangiales bacterium
CGCGGCCAACCGAAGCGCGCGGGACGGATGGAGATGCGGCCTCAATTTGTAGTGACGGTGCCTCCGCGTGGTGCGAGGCGACAAGCGCTAATTGCCCCGAATCAGATCGGCTTGGGATCGCCGCTGCGACGAATTGATGCGGTGGGTCCGAAAACCGGATTGTCGCCGGGACCCTGGGGGTGTGATTCAGGATGAGGGGGCACTCGCGTCGGGGCCCGTGCTCCGTGTGTGGCCTCGGAAAACTTGAAGACGTGGGCCCACCGTGATCCGCTGTTGTTGTGAAACGAAACGGTGGAACGACGATGGCCCAGGAAGACGAAGTTGTATCCGGTTGGCTCGAGACGGCAAGGCCCCTGTTGAAGCAGTGGGTGGCGGCAGAGGCGCTGGAGTCGATCCAGCGGCTCAATGGCATCCAGGCGCTCGTCGATAAGTTCCTCTTTGTGCTCGAAGAGTCGTTGTTCAATGCGGCCTTCGAGCGGCTGAGCGAACGCGCTGCTGAGGTCGCGGGCCGATGTCCCGTTTGCAACCTGCGGTGCGAACGAGAGCGCAAGTCCGTGCGGATTCGTACGACGCGGCGCACTCTCGAGGTCGAGGTCTGGCGCTACCGCTGTCGACCCTGCCGCACCAATCGCAGCCCGGTTCGCGAGTGGCTTGGGCTGACATCGGGCGCGACGACGGCCGGACTCGACCGGGTGCTCACGGCGCTATCGACCGTGATGAGCTTCGGCTCCGCGGCTCAGCAGATGGCCGAGCAACATGGTCACGAGGTCGACCGCACCCTGGTCGAGCGCCGCACCTATGCCATGGGCCATGAGGCCATCGCCTTCCTGGAGGAGCGCGATGGTTCGCTGCTAGAGGATGTGATGGACGCGGTGGGCAGGCGCGACCGTGCCGAACAGGTCTTCGTGCAGGTAGACAGCGGTGGCGTTCCCGTCGGCGAGCTCGTTCGCCCGAAGCGCAACCCGAAGGACAAGTCCCAGGAGCTGACGCCGGTCCGCAAGCTGCCCAAGGGACGTCGACCGAAGAGCAAACGCGAAGTCCGCGTCGTGGTTGCGTGGCGCCCCGGCCAGGTCGACGACAAGGTCGTCAACCTCCACGTCGCCCCACTCAAGCACCCGGAAGTCACAGGTGAGCACATGTACATCGCCGCACTCGAAGCAGGTATGGGAGACAACACCCATGTGCATTGCACATGCGACATGGCGCAATGGCAGGCCATGCAGTTCGACGAGCAGTTCGGGGCACAGAAGGAGGCGACCTTGTGTGCCGACTTCTACCACACGCTCGAGTACGTCGCGGCCGCTGGCAAGGCCCTGCAGCCTGACCCCGACAAGATGAAGAGCTGGGTAGCGATGCAGGCGCGGCGCCTCAAGGAAGGAGCACGCGAAGCCATCATCATCGACCTTCGCACGCATCGATGCGTGGGGCGTTCGTGTCCGAAGAACGACAAGGACGAGTGCGTCGTCACTGCGGCCATCCGCTACCTGACTCGAAACGGACACCACATGGACTATCCGCGATTCATAGCCGAGGGCCTCCCCATCGGCAGTGGCGAAGTCGAAGGCCGCATCCGCCATATCGTGCGCCGACGCCTCGACGTGCCCGGGGACTGGCGCGAGGACAACCTCGCCTTGCTCACAGCACTGCTCACGATCCGGCATTCCGGGTGGTGGGACGACTTCTGGCAATGGCAGGATGAGCGCGACAAGAAGCGGTTCCAGCGCCGCCTCCTAGGCGTGGGGCTCAATCGCTATCGCGGCCCACGAGAGACGCGTCTCGTGACCCATGGCACCGAAAGCCTCGAGCTCGATGGGCTATCTCCCATGTTCGAGGTCGGCATGGCCTGAGCTTCGTCCCGACCGACGAATTCGACGCGCCTCCGCGCGCTCGCCGACCTCTGCCCTGTGCCGGGTCGTCGGAAGGAGCCATCCCCAGATCTTCGATCACACCCGGACCCTGGCTCAGCGTTGTGAATCGCCTGGCAGGGAGCTAAACACCATGCGCAGACGCGCTCGAGAGCTGCGTCCTTTCGCCGAGGTCCCC
>CAYNOM010001226.1:0-2042 GCA_964398415.1 uncultured Polyangiales bacterium
CTGAAGTCGCCTCGGTCGAGCGGCCCGCGCCTGTGCCCGCGCCTGTCGAGCCCCCGAGCCCGCCTGCGTCCGGCGGCGCACCGGATGCAGGCCCGCAAAACCCCGTCCTGTCGCCCGCTGAGCGCATCCGGCCTGCTGTGAGACCTCGGCCGCGGGGCCAGGGCCCGCGCACGGTCGTTTTCGATCCGGAGCCCGCCAATGTGATGATCAGCGTCGATGGGGCCGATGCGAAGCCCTTTGGCCCGTCATTTCGCATGGTCAGCCTTGCGCCAGGACGACATCGCTTTCGCTTCATCGGCGCCCACGGTTGCTGCAAGGACCGAGAAATCACGCTCGACGTGCCGCCAGGGCCAGGCCAGACCGTGGTCTCGGCCCAGCTCGAGTTCCGGGAAGCTCGCCTTTACGTGGTCACGGACGTGCCCGCCGACGTCAGCGTGGGGGATGGCCTCGCCAAGGGCCGCACCCGCGCCTTGATCAACGTGCCGATCACGCGCTCGCTCATCGAGAAACACAGCATTTCCGTGACAGCGCCCGGCCGACAGGCCTATACAGGCACAGTCCAGCTGCGGGCCGGCAAGGTGACCCAGCACAACATCGACCTCTTCCCGAGTGCGCTCCCGAGTGCGCCGCGCTGATTCACACACCGGGTTCGTGCGCGCCGTCGTGCTCTGCGTCGGTTTGCTCTTTGCCGTGGGCGCCCGTGCCGACGACCTCTCCGATTTCGAGCAGGCGCGCCAACTGTACGAGGCGCAGCGCTACCCTGAGGCCCTGTCGGCGTTCCGCGAGCTCATCGGTCGCAGCCCGCCGCGGCTGACCGACCGCTTGCTCGTGCTCGAATCGCGAAAGTACTTCGCGGCCAGCGCACTCTTCGTGGGCGACGACCTGCTCGCGCGCGAGCAATTTCGGCAGCTTCTCGGCGACGAGCCCAATTACGCGCTCGATCCGCTCGCGTTTCCCACCGAGGTGCTCGCGCTGTTCGAGGCGGTGCGGGCCGAGTTGTTGTCCGCCCAGGAGGCCGAGCGCCGCCAGCGTCAGGACGAGCTCGAGCGCGCGTTGCGCGAGAAGCGTGACGCGGAGCGCCTGCGTCGCCAGAATCTGGCCCGGCTGACAGACATGGCGGGCGAGAGCGAGCTGCGGGCCGAGAACAGCCGCTGGCTCGCGTCGGTGCCCTTCGGCGTCGGCCAATTTCAGAATGAACACGATGGCCTGGGCGTGGCTCTCGCGATGTCGCAGGGGATCGCCGCCGTGACCAGTGTGGTGACGTTCATCGGCCACCAGCGCTTGCGCAACGAACGGCCTAGCCCCGCGGAGCTCGAGGGCATCCGGGAGGCGGAGGCGACCTGGCGCCGCACCAATATCGCGTCCTTTACGGTCCTCGCGGGCCTCGCCTTGGTCGGGATCATCGACGCCCACGTGCGCTTCGTTCCAGAGCGTGTGAGCCCCCGCCGCAGGCCGCTGCCCCCCGACCTCGACGAGTGGGTGCAGGGCGAGCTCGGCCCTGCAAACTAGGCTAATTCGCCGCGCAGGTTGGCCGCCGCCGCACAGCGCCAACACATCAGCAACTTTGATCCACACCTTCCTTGACAGCAGGCGCGCGATCGCTAATCTTCCGCCTCCCCTAGCCAGGGTGTGCGCGGGTGCGCGCAAGAAGTTACGAAAGTTCCTGAGGACAGATGCCGACCATTAACCAGTTGGTGCGCCACGGGCGCAAGGCACGACGCGCGAAGACGGATTCGCCCGCGCTGCAGAACTCCCCGCAAAAGCGCGGCGTTTGCGTGCGTGTGTACACGACCACCCCGAAGAAGCCGAACTCGGCCTTGCGCAAGGTGGCGCGTGTGCGCCTCTCCAACGGCATCGAGGTCACGACCTACATTCCCGGCGAGGGTCACAACCTCCAGGAGCACTCGGTCGTGCTGATCCGCGGCGGCCGTGTCAAGGACCTGCCCGGCGTGCGCTACCACGTGGTGCGCGGCACGCTCGACGCCTCGGGCGCGGCGGGTCCGTCCAACACCAACAAAGCTGGGCGTGCTCAGGGCCGCTCG
>CAYNOM010001227.1:0-2039 GCA_964398415.1 uncultured Polyangiales bacterium
ACCACGACGTTCCCCAGCACACTCAGAGCCGCCATGCCGCGATGAGCGATCATCTTGTCGCCTTCCTGCAGGGAGACGGACCCGGGGCGCTCAGCGCAGCGTTGCGCGCCAACGAGCTCGCGCCGGGCAGCCGTGCGGGGTATAACGCGGCCCGCACCCTCCTGGCGATGAACCGTCCGGCGGAAGCCGAGGCGATGCTGGCCTCGCTCGACCCGGAGCACGGCCCGATGCGCGGCTGGCCGGCGTACTGGTCACAGCGCGCGTACGCCGCTCACCTGCTCGGCCGGGACAGCACCGAAGCGCGCGACGCCGCTCAGCACTGCCGCGCTGGACGCCGGATCGGCGGTGGTCACGCGGCTGCCGACCTCGAGCGTGGTCAGCTCGGCGAGCTCGACGGTGCTCTCGTCGGGAAACACCAACGTCGCCTTGGCCCCTTCACCCGCACGCAGCTGATCGCCTGGGTACAGCTTCTGATCCGCGCTGGCGGTCTTGAATTCTTCTTCGCCGATGGACCGCACCTCGATCGTGCCCGAGGCCGCGAAGACCACCGCTGCGGGGCCACCGTCTTGTACGACGGGCCCCGGCTCGACGCCGATCCTCTTGATGAGATCCGTAGGCTGTGCCGCAAAGCTCGCGGCGCTCTCCTTGGGTGGCGCATCCGAGTGCGTGTCACCGCTCTTGTCGCAGCCTGCAGCCGCCAGAGAGCTGGCGAGCACGGCGCGTAACAATGTGTGCATGGTCGTTCTGGTGTTCATGGCCAGACTTCCTGCCGACACCTCGGTCGGCCCTGGGTTGGTCTACTGGGCGGTCGCGAGCACGCTGGGCAGCGGCCACTTCCATCGCGGCTTGCCCGAGGCCCCTTATCGCCCGAGGGTGCATGTCCGGGTTCGCGCGGCGCCTTCGGCCAAAGGAGCACGACACATGTGGGCTGAGGCACGAGCGTGACCCACACGCCAACACGTGGAGCTGTGCGCGTCACTGCGCGTGTGCTCAGGCTTTGACGGGGCGCTCGCCAAAGATGGCAGTGCCGACGCGCACCATCGTCGAGCCCTCTTCAATGGCGAGCTCGAGGTCGTCGCTCATGCCCATCGAGAGCTGCTTCAGGCCATGCTCTTCGGAAAGCTCGCGCAGCCGGCGAAAGCAAACGCGGTCTCGGGCGGGATCGTCCGCAGGGGGAATCGCCATCAGGCCCACGAGACGCAAGCCCTCCATGCGGCGGATGCTGGCCACGAGCTCGAAGACCCCGTCGGGCGCGATCCCGCTCTTCTGCGTCTCACCCACGACGTTCACCTGAATCATGACCTCGATCACGCGCCCGAGCGCCTGCGCGCGCGCGTCGACCGCCTTGGCGGCAGCCTCGGAGGCCAGGCTGTCGATGCTGCAGCCGGTGGGGACGAGCAGCTTGGCCTTGTTGGTTTGAAAGCCACCGATGAAGCGCAGACGAAGGTCGGGGAGATCCCGAAGCGCCTGGGCCTTGTGCACGAGCTCCTGCGCGTAGCTCTCGCCGAACACGCGCTGGCCCGCGGCGTAGGCTTCGCGTATCGCGTGCGCGTCGTGGAACTTCGACACGGCCACGAGCTGAACGCTGTCGGAAGCGCGCCCCGCGCGACGACACGCCGCGTCGATCCGCGCGTGCACCTCGGCGAGGCGCTCCGCGATGCTCGAAGTCACGGCCACGCCTCGAGCGCGCCTTCTGCCTCGAGCAGCTCGACCAGCTCCGCCGCCGGCAAGCCCACCACGTTGGAGTAGGAGCCCTGGATGGCGCTCACGAGCCCCGCGCCGAGCCCCTGAATTCCGTAGCTGCCCGCCTTGTCGAGCCCTTCCCCGCTCTCGGCGTAGCGTTCGAGCGTCGCGTCACTGAAGGCACGAAACTGCACGCGGGTCGTCACGGTGCGGAGGCGCAGGCGCCCGCTCGGGTGTTCGACGACGGCGACTGCCGTGTGTACCTCGTGCTCGCGTCCCCGCAGGCGCGCGAGCATGCGTCGGCTGTCTTCGACATCGCAGGGCTTGCCGAGCACATTCCCCTCGAGCACCACGGT
>CAYNOM010001228.1:0-2030 GCA_964398415.1 uncultured Polyangiales bacterium
CGCGGGAGAGGGGCCGGGGGTGAGGTTTCTCTGGGGCCGTGTGTTCGCGGGAGAGGGGCCGGGGGTGAGGTTTCTCGTTGGCCGAGCCGCTCGCGCCTCACGTCACCGAGATGTCGACCGAGGGGCGCATCTTGCCCACTTCGGCGAGCACCGGGTGGATGACGTGCTCCTTGAACTTGTTGATCAACGACTCGTCGAGCGGCTGGTTTTCGTCGATGGCCACGTAGCCCACCTGATCGATCAGGTAGTCGAAGCGCGGGGCCCACTTGCGGGCGCCGAGGCGCGCGGTCGTGGAGCAGTTGTCGATCATGTAAGCGACGCCGCGCGCGTGCATGTAGGGGTTGAGTGAGTCGGTGCACTCGATGACCGACTCGTTGGCGATCTCGCTGTAGGGGTGGCCCTTCTCGTCGAGCTCGTCGATCTGCGCGATCATCGTGGCGATGTAGGCGCCGGCCGTGAACGGGTTGACGGGGATCTTGTCCTCGACGCGCTTCGCGCGGACCTTCTCGCCCACCTTCCACATCTCGGTGCCGTCGATCTTGCCCATCGGGTAGCGGCTCAGGCGCTTGCCCGCGAGGTTGACGCTGCGGATCTCGTTGCCGCTCGAGACCTCGTCGTACATCTCGGCGATGATCTCGCGCGCGGCCGGGTACACGGCCTTGTAGGCGCGCTCGAACTCCTGTTTGCCCTTCTGATCGAGCCCCTCGTACACCGCGCGAATGCCCTGCTTCGAGATGGTCTTCGAGATGGGACCGGTGATCGACTCGGCCGATTGCAGAAAGGCTTCTTCCTTGCTCATGCCCTGGTTGACATAGCGACGGTACAGGCCCTCGACCACGCCGTGAACGGCGCCGAGCAGAATGCCGCGCTCGCCGAAGATGTCGCTCTTGTACTCGCTCTCGAGCGTGGTCTGGAAGGTGTAAGGTGAGCCGAGGGCGACCGACCAGCCGAGCGCGTAGTCGGTGGCCTTGCCATCGACGTCTTGGTGCACGGCAAAGCTCGCGTTGATGCCGGCGCCGTTCACGGTCTTGCCCTGCACGTAGAGCCTGCGCACCGAGGGGCCCATGCCCTTCGGCGCCACCATGATCACGTTGATGTTGCTCGGAAACGCCTTGCCTTCGTTGGTGAGGTGGCCGAGCAAGTAGCCGTGCGACAGGCCGAGCGTCTTGCCTGGCCGAAGCGCCTCGAAGATCTGCGGATAGAGCTGGCTCTGGGCTGAGTCGCTGATCAACAGGATGACGAGGTCGCTCTCGCGCACCACGTCGAACATCTCGCCGAGCGTGCCGCTCTCCTCGCTGAAGCCGGCCTCACGGGCTGCGCCGACGGAGCGCGAGCCCTTCTGAAGGCCCACCTTGACCTTGATGCTCGTGCCCTCGAGCGAGTCGCGCAGGTTCTGCGCCTGCGCCGGACCCTGGGAGCCCCAACCGATGACACCGATCTGCTTCACCCCCTCGAAGGCTTTCGGCAGTAGGGGGAGAAGGTCGCGTCCGCCGCGGATCACGTGCTCGACGTTGCCGCCCGGGAGCTTGAGCTCGTCCTTCTTGAACACCTTGGTCGTGAAGTCCTGTGAACGCGCCATGATCATGTCCTCGTTGCCATCTAGCCTGGGTTGAACGGCGTCGAAGGGTGCCACTCCAGGTGAGGCAAGGCCACTATGCAGCGCGGGGGTCGTTGCGTACAATGCATTGTTCGCACTACGACGTTGCGATTTGCGCAATGAACTATGGACTACGAATCTCTGAGTCTTTTCTTGCATCTGTCGCGCAGCCTGCACTTCGGGCGTACGAGCAAGGCTTGTCACAAGAGCCCCTCGGCCCTGAGCCGCACCATCACCCGCCTCGAGCAGGAGCTCGGCGAACCCTTGTTCGAGCGCGACAACAAGCGTGTGCGCCTGACGCCCCAAGGCGAGACCTTTCAGCGCTTCGCGAGTGACGCCCTGTCGCGCTTCGAGGAGGTCAAGGAAAGCCTGAAGCGTGAGCAGCAGGCGCTCTCGGGGACGCTGTCGATCTTTGCGTCGGTGACGGCCTGTC